>CAZPSW010000043.1:0-9627 GCA_964589255.1 uncultured Dehalococcoidales bacterium | reverse complement strand
ACGCTGCCGTTGGACCTCGTACTCAAGTGCGGCATGGACCCCGCGGAAGCTGTTCATGTTCTTCACCTCAACCTTGGTGAGGTATTCGGTGGTGCCCGCCGGACGCAGGCTGATGTTGGCGTCACAGCGGAAACTGCCCGCCTCCATGTTGGCGTTGGAGACGCCGAGGTAACGCAGGATGGTACGCAGCGCCATAAGGTACTGTCGCGCTTCCTCCGGGGAACGGATGTCCGGCTCCCCGACGATCTCCATCAGCGGCATGCCGCAGCGGTTGTAGTCAACCAGGCTGTAGGCCTGCCCGGCGATATTGCGATGCAGCAGCTTGCCCACGTCCTCTTCAAGGTGCACGCGGGTAATGCCGACGCGGCGGCGTTTCCCGTCGGCCTCCACCCAGAGGTAGCCCCCCACCCCCAGCGGCATGTCGAACTGGGATATCTGGTAGCCCTTGACGAGGTCCGGGTAGGGGTAGTTCTTGCGGTCGAACTTGGTGTCCTCGGGGATATCGGCGTTTAGCGCCAGGGCCGTCATCACGGTCAATTCGATGGCCCTTTTATTGATCGTCGGCAGCACGCCGGGCATACCCAGGCAGACGGGGCAGACGTGGCTGTTCGGGGGGGCATCGTCATAACCGGTGTCGCAGCGGCAGAACATCTTGCTGCGGGTCAGGAGTTGGGCGTGGACCTCCAGCCCGATGACGGTCTCGTATGCGGTGCTCACGGTCATCTGCAACCCCCGACACAGTATAGCAGTCACAGGCGTGCGGTGACAAGGAAATCGGTGACGGCGGCAGGCTGATATGCTATAATTGAGCGTTGTTTGGGGATATAGCTCAGCTGGGAGAGCGCTGCGTTCGCATCGCAGAGGTCGAGGGTTCGAGTCCCTCTATCTCCACCATGACCTACCACCAACTAAGACCATGTCGTTTGCCCACGATTGTGCCTTATAGATATTGCTGGTAATATTGGGACCATGTCCATCTCAAGAAAGATAGTTAACAAGATTGAGTAATTAGCTGTCCCTGCATATAAGGCGGAAAGCGCCTTTTTCATCAACATCGCGCGCGGCAAAGTGGTTGACGAAACAGCCCTGATACGGGCCCTGAAGAATAAACAGATCGCCGGGGCCGGGCTCCACGTCACCGTCGCGGAGCCGCTGCCCAAAACAAGCCCTCTCTGGGACCTGCCGAACGTCATCCTGACACCGCACGTCGGCGGCGCCATGACGGACTACATGGACCAGGCGACCGCCTTTTTCTGCCTCAATCTGGCACTCTACCTGGCGGGTGGGCGCCTGCGCAACATCGTCAACCGGCGGCACGGCTATTAGGGACTGTTCCCGGCGCTACCCGATATGGTAAAATTCATTAACGGTGGCCGTGGAGGTGGGGTAGTGGCTGAAATGTTGGCTAAACTCTCGGGGCGCACGCGCTGGATGATCGTGTTGGCGGCGCTGGGTATCGGTATTGGCGTGGGGTATATCACCGGGAACCCGGTCGGCGGCGGGCTCTGGGGATTTCTCGCCGGGATGATTATTTTCAGTTTCGCCGGGCCACGCGGCAGTGGCTGAAACGACTAGTACGCGCGTGACGCGTTAAAACCCAAAATCGCATCGCACAGGAGGCGCCATGCTGGCAGCGGAGATGGCTCGGGCCGTCACAGACTTGATCCAAACCCATCAGGGTCTGAAACACGACCCACCGCGCTCCGCGGTGATCGAGTCCTGCGTTGATAACCGCGAGGCCTGGGTCAGCAACAATGGCGCACTGGTCACCATGACGCCGCCGGATTCCACCGGACGCAGCCCCCTGGACACCGTGCTGGTACGCCACCCGGAAAGCGAAGCCACGGTCGACTGGGACTCCCCGAACAACATCCCGATCACCCCGGAGACCTTCGAGATGCTCTTCGAGGACGCCATCGCGACCCTGAAAACAAGGCCCCGCCTGTATGTCATGGACCACGTCCTCTCCGCCGATTCCAGCTACGCGCTGCCGGTGCAGACGGTCACCAGCCACGCCTACATCGCGCTCTTCGCGGACAACATGTTCCGCCCCGTACCGGATGATATCTCAAAGAGCGTCTTCAGTGACCGGCCCTTCACCATCATCGACCTGCCCTACGACAAGCTTGACCCGAACCGCTACCAGGGCCGGTTGCGCGCCCTGCCGAACGGCGAAACCACCACCATGTGCATTGCCGGGGACTTTGACCGGCGTATCTGCATCGTCTACGGCACCGCCTACTGCGGCAGCCTGAAAAAGATGATGTTCACGGTCATGAACTACCTTTTGCCGGACGAGAAGATTCTGCCCCTGCACGCCTCCGCCAACGAGGGGCCGGACGGCAGTTCGGCACTGTTCCTGGGCCTTTCCGGCACCGGCAAGACGACGCTCTCCGCGGACCCGGACCGGGCGCTCCTGGGCGACGACGAGCATGGCTGGAGTGCGAATGGCCTTGCCAATTTCGAGAGCGGCTGCTACGCCAAGATGGTTAACATCGACCCGTCCCGCGAGCCCGAAATATATGACGCGGTGATGCACCGGGCGGACTACCGCGAACACGGCGCCATCGTGGAAAACGCGCTGCTGTTCCCCGACGGCGAGTTCGATTACGACGACACGCGCCTGACCGAGAACTCCCGCGCCTCTTACCCGCTACGCTTCCTGAGCAACACCAAGGCATCCGCCACGTCCGGCCATCCGGACAACATCATCTTCCTTACCGCGGACGCCAACGGCGTGCTGCCTCCGGTGGCCAAACTGACACCGGATCAGGCGATGTTCTGGTTCCTGATGGGCTATACCTCCAAGCTGGCGGGCACCGAGACCGGCATCGTGGAGCCGGTGGCCACCTTCTCCCGCTTCTTCGGCCAGCCTTTCATGCCGCGCCTGCCGGCGGTCTATTCCGGCCTGCTGGGGGAATACATGACGCATTACTGCGTTGACGTTTACCTGGTGAATACCGGCTGGAGCCGCGGGCCTTACGGAGTGGGCAAGCGTATGGACATCAACCTGACGCGCGCGGTCTTAAGGGCGGTGCTCGGCGGGTTGCTGAAGGACGCGCAATGCCGCCAGGACCCCATCTTCCACCTGATGATACCCGAGCGGGTGCCCGGCATCGACGACCAGGCTGTGCTCATCCCGAAAAACACCTGGAGTGACCAGGCCGCCTACACCGCCAGGGCCAAAAAACTGGCCGCTGAGTTCAGCGCACATTACGATAAATGGTATGCGGGCAAGGGGATCGAGACCAGCGTCGCGGCGCAGTGCCCGGGCCGGTAGGCATCGGCGGTTAGCCCCTAGATCAGGCGTGGGCGGCGCGTCCGTGGTTTCGTCAGGCCACGCTCCTTGCGCTGCTTGAAAGTGAGACCCACGCGGTGCTTCTCAATCTCTTTGTCCAGCCGGACTTGCTCCACCGCGGCATTGGCCAGGCGCTCCCTCGCCTTCTCGATGTATTCCTCACTGATGTCAATGCCCAGGTAATCGTAACCCAGCAACTTGGCCGCCACCAGCGTGGTACCACTGCCGGCATAAGGATCAATGACGCGGCCCTGGCCGTCACCGAGGATGGCGTAGATGCAGCGCGCCGGGATTTCCAGCGGGAAGGGGTCCGGCGCCCAGTCCAGCTTACGCTCCGGGCGAATCTCCCAGATCGAGGTCATCTTGGCGTGGCGTGATTCCAGTTCGGTACCGATCGGCGCGGCCGCTTCCTCGAGACGCGGCTTGTAAAGCCAGTAGATGCGCTCCTCCACCTGCCAGAAACGCCAGCCGCGGATGTTACCGGCGATCTTGCGCTGCCAGATGATCTCCTGGCGTAACACCCAGTCCGTTTTCGAGACCCAGGCGTAGGGGTGTTGCAGCCAACCGCGGTCCCAGCGCAGCTTGTGGTTGTAAAAGAAAGAACCGCCGGGGCGGGTCACCCGGTAGAGCTCGTTCAAAACCTCGATCTGCTCCGCCTGGTAAACGTCCTCGGCCCGCCGGTCACTGCTGGCGTGGTAAGTCACCTTGGGTACCAGCCAGCCCTGGTGACGCTCCCCCTTGTTGTATGGCGGCGAGGTCACACCGGCGTCAAAGCTATCCGCGGGCAGTTCGCGCAGCACGCTCAAGGTGTCCCCGCGGATAAGCCCGTTCTCCATTCGTTTACCTCCGGCTGACGCCATCATTTTAACACGGGGGGACCTGCTTTGCAGGCCTCGGACTTGCACCCCCCGCTCGGCTATACTGGGCCCATAGAGTCACACGGAGGCGCGCGTGAAAATCTCCAAGAGAAACCTCTGCAAATTACAGGAAGTGTTCGTCAACATATCCTGCCCCGCCTACAACGGCAAGCTGGTGACGCTGCAGGACACCGAGGACGCCGACAACGCGGTCTGCGAGGACTGCAGCTGCCGGTTCGAGTTCCACCCGGATGTCTCCTTCTCCGAACCCTGGTAGCGCCCGTTTGTCCCGCCTCCTGGGCTGGGGTATAATTGAGAACGCATTGCCCCTGTAGCTCAGAGGATAGAGCAACGGTTTCCTAAACCGTGTGTCGTGCGTTCGAGTCGCACCAGGGGCGCCAATAACCGCGGCGTGGGCGCCACACCGGAGTTGCAAGATGAAAGCCAAACCAGTCTCCGACAGCCAGACCACGATGTCCCAGATCATGACCTCGCTGGACGTTAACAGCCGCGGCAATGTGCACGGCGGCGTGATCATGAAACTGGTTGACAGCGTGGCCGGCATCGCCGCCATGCGTCACGCCCGCGCCATCACGGTGACCGCCTCCATCGACCGCCTCGATTTCCTGGCCCCGGTACACGTCGGCGAAATCGTTGTCGTCCGCGCCAGCGTCAACCTGGCGGGCCGGACCTCAATGGAAGTCGGCGTGCGGGTGGAGACCGAGGAACCGCTGAGCGGCAAGGTGATACATGTCTCCTCCGCTTACCTCACCTTCGTGGCGATGGACAAACAAAGAAAACCAAAGACGATACCACCCCTGCTGGCAGCCAACAAAACGGACCGCCGGCGCCACCGGGATGCCCTAGCCCGGCGCGAAATCAGGCTGGCTGAGAGACACCACTAAACGGCGGCGCGAGGGTGGTTCCGGGCTGGCATAAATCCGTGACTGTGATATAATTAATGACTGTGTACAGGAGTGTAGCTCAGTTGGAAGAGCGACGGTCTCCAAAACCGTAGGTCGCGGGTTCGAGCCCTGCCACTCCTGCCAGCGCCGAGGTGGCGGAATGGCAGACGCGCTAGCTTGAGGGGCTAGTGAGAGTAATCTCGTGGGAGTTCAAGTCTCCCCCTCGGCACCAGGCCATTTCCGGATCATTTCCCGATAGCGGGGCGACGTAGCCAAGTGGTAAGGCAGCGGTTTGCAAAACCGCCATCACCGGTTCGAATCCGGTCGTCGCCTCCATTTTTTATGCCTCGCGCCGGCCTCACTCCCTTGTCGCCACACCCCAATCGTTATACAATATGCCTCGTGCCGGGGTGGCGGAATGGCAGACGCAGCGGACTTAAAATCCGCCGGAGAAATCCTTGTGGGTTCGAATCCCACTCCCGGCACCAGATTGAGACAGGGAAAGGCGTGATGGCACCAAGCTACTCGGGCAAACCGCTCTGCCCCTTCTGCGGTAAGGCGGATGTCTACCCCATCAAGGAGAAACGCTTCCTCTTCGGTAGCCGCATCGTGGCCTGGTCCTGCGGCAACGAAAAGTGCCGCATGTACCGCCGCTGCTTTCCCTCCCCCAGCTTCGGCTCCTACCGCAAGGGCAACACTTGAACGCGGCGCGACGCCGTCAGAGGGCCATGTATTTCTTCGCCTACGACGATAATTTGAGCAAAAAAGTGATGGCGGCGCGCTGCCCGGAGGCAAAACCCGTATCGCCTGCCACCCTGCCGAATTACAAGCTCGTCTTCAGCGGCTGGTCACGCCAGTGGCACGGCGCCACCGCGGCCATCATGTCCACCCGCGGGGAACGCGTGCGCGGCGCCGTCTACGAGATCAGCGAGGCGGACCGCCGCCGCCTGGACCGCGCCATGGAATGCCCGGCCCGCCGAAAACCGCTGCCGGTGACCGTTTTTGACCCGGATGACAGCTCCCTCACCGCCTTCACCTACCTGCCCGCCGGGCCGTTGTCAGCGGCTACGCCGGGTGCCGCCTACCTTGAGGTGCTGCGCCAGGGCCTGAAGGATTGGGGCCTGCGCTAGGCGGCAAATCCGGGCCGGTTATGCTATATTGAGAGCGAAAGCGCCCGGGAGATAACCCATGATCATCGATTTTCACGTCCACGCGGTACCCCCGGAACTGCGCCGGGACCGTGACGCCTACGTGGCGCGGGACGCCGTCTTCGCGGAGCTTTATGCCGACCCGGGGGCCAAGCTCTGCACCGCCGAGGAATTGATCTGCACCCTCGACGAATGCGGTGTCGACGCCGCGGTGATACAGAACATCGGCTGGACCACACTGGAACTCTGCCGGGAGACCAATGATTACATCGCCGGCGCGGTGCGCCGCTTTCCGGACCGCCTGCACGGCTTCGGCGCGGTGCCCCCAAATGCCGGCGCCGCCGCCCTCGAAGAAATCAGCCGCTGCGCCGCGCTGGGGCTCAAGGGCATCGGCGAATTACGGCCGGACACGCAGGATTTCGACCTCGCGGACGAAGCACTGATGGGGCCCTTCTGTGAACGGCTGGTAAAGCATCGGCTGATGCTGCTGTTGCATGCCTCGGAGCCGGTGGGCCACACCTACCCCGGCAAGGGGCGGGTAACCCCGGAAAACCTTTACCCCTTCATCACGCGGCACCCGGAACTGACCCTGATACTGGCGCACTGGGGTGGGGGGCTGCCCTTCTACGCCCTGATGCCGGAGGTGAAAAAGGTGCTGGCAAATGTCTATTTTGACAGCGCCGCCTCACCATTCCTCTACGACCCGGAGATATACCGCACGGTGGCGAATATGTGCGGCGCGGACCACGTCCTCTTCGGCAGCGACAACCCGCTGCTCTCACCGCGGCGTGCGCTCGGTGAAATCGACGGCCTGGGACTGCCCGAGGCGGCGGCGGCATTGATCCGGGGCGGTAATGCCGCCCGGCTGCTGGGCCCCGGCTGATGGACGCCGGCGACGACATCCGTACCTTCATCGCCATCGAGCTGCCCACGTCGCTCAGGGACCACCTGGACGCCCTGCTGCGGCAGCTGAAGAGGAAAAGGGACAATGACATAAAATGGGTCGACGCGGCAAATATCCACCTGACGTTAAAATTCCTGGGCAGCGTCAAATCGGAACTGATCGCTGAAATCAGCGCGGTGATGGCCCATGCCGCCGCCGGCAGCGTGCCCTTCGACATGCACCTGGCAGCCACCGGGGCCTTCCCCAACCTGACGCGTCCGCAGGTGGCCTGGGTGGGCCTGGGGGGCGAGACCGAGGCGTTAAACCAGTTGCTCAAGACCCTGGAAAGTGGCCTTGAGCCGCTGGGCTTCGCGCCGGAGCGGCGTCCCTTCCGGGCCCACCTGACGCTGGCCCGGCTGAAGGACCGCGCCGGCCCCGCCACCCGGTCCTCACTGGGCGAACGGCTGCGCGCGGTGGCCACCGACCGGTGTGATTTCCGCGTCGACGGGGTGGCCCTGATACGCTCCCGACTGAGTCCAGAAGGCCCCCATTACAGCCAACTGGCGGTAGCGCCGTTAAGCCCCTTGTCAACGTCATAACTTGGGTGTATACTGCGAACGACTTGCTGTCAGCGGCGGGGAGGAGGAAAAGTGGTAGAAAGTAATTTCCCGAAGTGTCTGAAATGTAATACCGGTGACCTGGTGCCACTCAGCGATTTTGGCAGCCAGGGCGCCAATATCCACTACAAGGCTTGGGTCTGTACCAGCCCTGATTGTGGCTTCAACCTGAAGATTCGCAACGGCGACATCTACATCAACGAACCGATCATGAGCGGGGCGTACGACGGCCGATCCCGGTAATGCCGGTGACACCGGCGCGGCCGCGCCTGCATAGACTCTGGGAGGCCACCCTCGACGTCTTCTTTCCGCGTCATTGCGTCGGCTACGGGCGCGAGGGCGGTTACATCTGCCCGGCCTGTAGTGAAACGCTGCCCCGCCTGACCGCCGATCCCGGTTTCAGCGCCGCGCCCGATGGGCCGGTGACGCTGGACAGCATGACCTCCGCATTCGCCTTCGAGAGCGTCGTGCGCCAGGCAGTACACCAGCTGAAGTACTACCACTTAAGGGGTCTGGCGGCACCGCTGGCGGCGCTGCTCCACGCGGAGGTTGGCGCCGGTCTACCCCCGGCCACCGTGATGGGTGCCGGTGCCGTTACACCCATCCCGCTTGCGGGAACGCGGCTACAACCAGGCCGCACTACGGGTACGCGCGCTGGCCCCGGTTTGTGGCCTGACGCCCCTGGACACGCCATGCGCCGCACCCGCCGGAACCCGTCCCAGGCACGTTCCGGCAGCATTCGGGAGAGGCGGGAAAACGTCCGGGACGCCTTCACCGTGACGCCGGGATTCAACCCGGGGGAGACGGTGATTCTGGTTGACGACGTGGCCACCAACGGCGCCACCCTGAACGCCGCCGGGGCGGCGCTGAAATTGGCCGGCGCACCATGCGTCCACGGGCTGACTCTGGCCCGCGAAATCTGAACCGCAAGAAATAACGCACCGGCATCCGGGTTGGACAAGCCGGGGAACTCGGGAGGTGAGAGGATGGAACTTCAAATCACCGGGGTGCATACCGAATTGTCGCCCCAGACGCGCGAATACATCGAACGCAAGCTGGAAAAGCTCTCCCGCCACCTGCCGGGTATACTCGAGGTCAAGGTGGAGATCACCAGGGAGCAGACCCGCTCCCCGCGCCAGAGATTCATCGCGCAAATCACGCTGCACGCCGGTGGCGCCGTACTGCGCGCCGAGGAACGCAGCGTCGACCTGCAAAACGCCATTGACCGCGTGGCGGCGGTGATTGACCGTCAGATCGCGCGCTTCAAGGGTAAGTCCCACGATAAGACTCGCGGCACCTCGGTGGCGCGCACGCCGCAAACACCGCCCAAGGCGGTCGATACTAAAAAGCTGATCCGGCGCAAGCGCCTCACCGTGAAGCCAATGACGGTCAACCAGGCGATCGACGCGATGGAACTGGTGGGGCACGATTTCTATCTTTTCCAGGACAGCGACGGCGAAGCGGTGAACCTGGTCTACCGCCGCCAGGACGGTAATTACGGCCTCATTGAGAGCCAGGCGGACGAGGAATAGCGTTTGTATTACCACGTTTTTAAGGCTGGCGGCGGTTTCATGGCGGCGCTCGGCGGGCCCCAGGGGCTGAGGCGGCTGACGCTGCCCCACGCCACCGCGGTGGCCGCGCTGGCGGAGCTGGGGGCACCCCGCGAAGCGGTGGCCGATGCGGCCCCGTTCCGCGCCTTGACCGCGAACCTGGCGCGCTACTTCCGGGGTGAACCGGAGGATTTTGAGATGGCCCTGGACCTTGGTGACGGCAGCGAGTTCCAGCGGCGGGTCTGGGCCGCCCTGCGGCAGATTCCCCGCGGCGCCACGCGCAGCTACGGGCGGGTGGCGGCGGAGGTCGGCAAGCCCGGCGGCGCGCGCGCGGTGGGCCAGGCGGTGGGACGCAACCCGCTGTCGATC
>CAZPSW010000042.1:0-9703 GCA_964589255.1 uncultured Dehalococcoidales bacterium | reverse complement strand
GCAGCGTGGTGCGCTCCGGAACGGTCATCACCGGCCCGGCCATCATCGGGGAAGACTGTGACATCGGCCCTACCTCTTACCTGCGCCCCGCCACCACCATCGGCAACGGCTGCCGACTGGGCGCTTTCGTCCAGGTGAAGAACAGTATCATCATGCGCGGCACCAAGATACCGCACTTGAGCTACGTCGGTGATTCCATCATCGGCGAGGGCTGCAACCTGGGCGCCGGTACCAACATCGCCAACCTGCGTCTGGACAAGCAGCAGGTCACCGTCTCCGGCGTGGACACCGGACGGCGCAAGCTGGGGGCCATCATGGGGGACGGCGTGGAGACCGGCATCAACGCCTCGATCAACGTCGGCACCATGATCGGCAACAACTGTCAGGTGGGGCCCGGGGCCAGCGTTAGCGGCGTGCTGCTGCCCGATACGAGGTGGTATTAAGCCATGAAAAGAAAGGCGGTGATACTGGCGGCGGGCGAAGGGCAACGGCTGCGGCCGTTCACCGTGAATAAGCCCAAGGTGATGCTCAGCGTGGCAGACAAGCCGGTGCTGGGGCATGTCATTGAGGCGCTGGTGAAGAACGGCATCCGGAACATCGTGATGGTCACCGGCCACCGCCGGGAACACGTGTTGGACCATTTCGGCTCCGGCGAGAATTACGGCACGGAGATCGTCTACGTGCCGCAGCAACGTCAACTGGGCACCGCCCACGCGCTGGCGCTGACCGCGGATACCGTCGGCGATGACTTCCTGGTGCTATCCGGTGACACCCTGATCGAGGCTGAGACGATCGCCGCCTTCTGTGACGTGCCGGCGCCTTCGATCCTGGTGAAACGCGTCTCGCGCCCGGAACGCTACGGCGCTGTCCGTGTTGAGGGGAAACTAGCCACCGGCGTCACCGAAAAGCCGGAAGAAGCCCCCACTAACACCGTCAGTACCGGCATCTATGCTTTCGACCGCCGCGTCTTTGATTACATCGGCCCGGAACTTGATCTGCCGGACGTGATCAACCGCATGATCGGGGACGGCATCGCCGTCAGCGTGCAGGAAACGCCGGGGGCCTGGCTCGACATCGTCTACCCCTGGGACATGCTCTCTCTGAACGAACACGTGCTGCGCCGCAGCCCCGCCACCATCAGCGGCGTCATCGAGTCCGGCGTCACCATGCGCGGGCCGGTCACGGTGGGGCGCGGCTCCGTGATTCGCGCCGGCAGTTATCTCGCCGGGCCTTTGATCATCGGGGAACACTGCGAGGTCGGCCCCGGCGCCAGCCTGCGCGGCGCCACCAGCGTTGGCGATAACGTCACCATCGGCCCGTTCTGTGAGATCAGTAATTGCGTCATCGGCAGTGATGTCAGCCTGGGTTCCAGTTCCGTACTCCAGGACAGCGTGGTTGACGGCGGCTGCATCATCCAGTCCCGTTTCATGGCCGCCAGCGCGGAGACGGACATGGGCGTCGGCGGTGAGCGGCACAAGGTCAACGTCGGCGTGATGCTCGGCGAGGGTTGCCAGGTGGAGGCGGCGGTGACCACCATGCCGGGCACCGTGCTGGGCAATCACTCCCGCGTGAAGTCCTCAAAATTGATCCAGGGCGTACTGCCGGACGAGAGCCTAGTTTACTGATATGTGCGGCATCGTGGGTTATATCGGAGATCAGCAGGCACAGGCGATACTGTTCGACTGTTTGGGCCGGCTGGAGTACCGGGGCTATGATTCCTGCGGCATCGCCACGGACAACCACAAGATCAAGACCTTGAAGGACGTCATTCGCGTGTCCGACCTGCGCCGCAAGGCCGGGGGCATCACCGGGCACGTCGGCATCGGTCACACCCGCTGGGCCACCCACGGCGTGCCCTCCAAGTTGAATGCCCATCCCCATGGGGACTGCCAGGGTAACATCAGCGTGGTGCATAACGGCATCATCAACAATTACCAGGAACTGCGGCGCCAGCTCGTCGAAGACGGGCACAACCTGACTTCGGACACCGATACCGAAGTCATTCCGCACCTCATCGAGAAGCATTGCCACGGTGACCTGGCGCAGGCCGTGGAGGCGGCGATGGCAGACATCGATGGTTCCTATGCCCTGGTGGTGCTCTGCCACGGCGAGGACAGGCTGATCGCGGTGCGCCAGGATAGCCCGCTGGTGATCGGCCTCGGGGACCACGAGAACTACATCGCCTCCGACGTGCCGGCCCTGATTGACCATACCAGCCGGGTGCTCTATCCTGAGGATGGGGACATCTGCTCCGTGACGCGTGACGGGGTCACCGTGAGCCGCCACGGTAAAGCGGTGAAACTGGAAGAGGTGACGATACCCTGGAGCATCGAGGACGCGCGCAAGGGTGGTTACGAACATTTCATGCTCAAGGAAATCCACGAACAGCCCAAGGTGATCCGGGACATCGTGGGACTGGGCATGGCGGAGGACGAGACCTGGACGGACCTGGGCCTGCCTGACGGCGCGAAACTGGAATCATTGCTCATTCTCGCCTGCGGCACCTCGTACCACGCCGGGTTGGTGGGCAAATATTTCATTGAGGAAACGCTGGGCATCCCGGTACGGGTTGAGATCGCCAGCGAATTCAACTATTACGCCAACGCCATCGCCGGTTCCCTGGCGGTCACCATTTCTCAGTCAGGGGAGACCGCGGACGTGCTGCGCGCGATGAAAAAACTGAAAGAAGTCGGCTACCCCGTGCTGACCATCACCAACGTCCTCGGCGCCAGCGCCACCCGGATCGCGGACCGTACCATCTACACCCACGCTGGTCCGGAAATCAGCGTGGCCGCCTCGAAAAGCTTCCTGGCACAGCTGATGGTGCTCTACCTGGCACTCCTGCCGCACACCGACTACGATGACCGCGCCCGGGCGGACCTGCGCTTCGAATTGCGGCACATGGCGGCCAAGGTGCAGCAGGTGCTGGACAGTGAGTCACACGTGATCGAGGTGGCGCGGGAACTGGCACGCTATGACAGCGTCTTCTACGCGGGGCGCGGCGTCAACTTCCCGGTGGCGCTGGAGGGCGCGCTCAAGCTCAAGGAGATCTCCTACATCCACGCCGAAGGCTATGCCGCCGGTGAACTGAAACACGGCCCGTTCTCGCTGCTGGGCGCGGACAGCCCGGTGGTGGTGCTGCTCTCACCGGGCCAGACCTACCGTCCCATGCTGACGAATATCAAGGAGATCAAGTCACGCCAGTCCCCGATCATTGCCGTCGCCGAAGAAGGTGATGAGAACGTGGCCAGCCTGGCGGACTGGGTGATCTCGGTGCCCAGTGTGAGCAGCCTCTTCACCCCGATCGTGAACACGGTGGTGCTGCAACTGCTGGCCTATCACGTGGCACGTGTTCGTGGCCGCCCCATTGATTTCCCGCGTAACCTGGCCAAGAGCGTGACGGTGGAATAAAATCATGACACGGCAAGACGAAATGTTACTTAAAGCGCGGCGCCAGCGCACCCGCGCCGCCATTGACCTGGCCATGGCCGGTAAATGGCACCAGGCGGTGACCGCCAACCAGAAGATCATCGACGAATACGCCGACGAGGTTGATGCCTTCAACCGGCTGGGCCGGGCCTACATGGAACTCGGGGTCTATTCCAGGGCGCGGGTGGCATACCAGCGCACCCTGGAACACGACGCCGGCAACGCCATCGCGCGCAGGAACCTGGAGCGGCTGTCCCAGATGGGTGAAGACCGCGAGGTCCCCGAAGAGGAAACGCTCAAGGTGGCCCCGGACCAGTTCATGGAGGAGACGGGCAAGACCGGCACCGCGGTGTTGGAAAGACCGGCGCCCCCGACGGTACTGGCGCGCCTCGACGCCGGGGCCACCCTGGACCTCGCCGTCGAGGGCAACCGTCTGAAGGCCTTCTCGCGGAGCGAGGAATACATCGGCCAGCTGAACCCGCTGGACGCGCACCGCCTGATCAAGTTGATCCATGGCGGTAACCGCTACAGCGCCACCGTCACCGCGGTTAGAGAGGGACGTGTCAACGTGATACTGCGGGAGGCCTTCCGGCACGCCTCACAGGCTGACGTGATCTCATTCCCGCCGCGCGGCGGCGACGATATCAGCGAGACGGCGGACCCCCTGGGCCTCAGGAATGACAGCGCGGACTTCGAAGAATAGAGGCACCGCGGAGATAAAGACGCAGACTACGAGGAGAACGGACCTTGACCATCGGTAACGTCAAACCCATCAGCATCGAACAGGAAATGCGTACCTCGTACATTGAGTACGCCATGAGCGTGATCGTCTCCCGGGCTCTGCCGGACATACGTGACGGTCTGAAGCCGGTACACCGCCGTATCCTCTACGCCATGAATGACATGGGCATCAACCGCGGCAGCGCCCACAAGAAGAGCGCCAGTATCGTCGGTGAGGTGCTCGGTAAATACCATCCCCACGGCGATACCTCGGTCTATGACGCCATGGTGCGCTTGGCCCAGGACTTCTCCATGCGCTATCCGCTGGTGGACGGTCAGGGAAATTTCGGCAGCGTGGACAATGACCCGCCCGCGGCGATGCGTTACACCGAAGCCCGCCTGGCCGGCATCGCCAGCGAAATGCTGCTGGACATTGACAAAGACACGGTGGACCTCATCCCGAACTACGATGACAGCCTCCAGGAGCCCACCGTGCTGCCGGCGCGCATCCCCAACCTGCTGATCAACGGCAGTTCCGGCATTGCCGTCGGCATGGCCACCAGCACCCCGCCGCATAATCTGTCCGAGATTTGCGACGCCATCTGCCACCTCATCGACCACCCGGACGCCGACGTTGAGGACCTCACCATGTTCGTCAAGGGACCGGACTTCCCCACCGCCGGTATCATCATGGGCAAGGAAGGCATCATCAACGCCTACGCCACCGGCAAGGGACGCGTCACGGTACGCGCCCGCCTCCACGTCCACGAGGGCGGCGGCGGCAACCGACGCCAGATGATCATCACGGAACTGCCCTACCAGACGGACAAGTCGGCGCTGATACAGCGCATCGCGCAACTGGTCAAGGAACGTAAGGTCGACGGCATCTCGGAGATTCGTGACGAATCAGACCGCAAGGGTATGCGCATGGTACTGGACCTGAAACGGGACGCCCAGCCGGAGAAGGTGGAGAACCAACTCTACAAGCATACCGCGATGCAGGGCGCCTTCTTCTTCAACATGGTGGTGCTGGTGGACGGCCAGCCGCGCATCATCAACCTCAAGGAAGCGCTGCACTATTTCATCGAATTTCGCCAGGAAGTGATCACCCGCCGCTCGCGTTATGAATTAAAGCAGGCCCAGGCGCGCGCCCACATCCTGGAGGGGCTCAAGATCGCGTTGGACAACATTGAGGCCGTGATCAAGACTATCCGCGCCTCGGACAGCGCCGAGGCGGCACGCCATGAACTGATGGCCTCCTTCTCGCTAAGCCAGGAACAGGCCCAGGCGATCCTGGACATGCAACT
This sequence comes from uncultured Dehalococcoidales bacterium, assembly GCA_964589255.1. Classification (GTDB taxonomy): domain Bacteria; phylum Chloroflexota; class Dehalococcoidia; order Dehalococcoidales; family SURF-40; genus CAZPSW01. The sequence continues at coordinate 4,247 of CAZPSW010000042.1, read as the reverse complement.
GCGCCGCCTGGCAAACCTGGAACGCCAGCGTATCTTGGACGAATACGAGGCCATCATCAAGACGATCAACTACCTTGAAGACCTGCTCGCCAACCCCCAGAAAATACGCTTCCTGGTCCGTGAAGACACCGTCGAGGTGCGGAAAAAGTACGGTGACAAACGCCGTACCGAGATCCGCGCCGAGGAAGCGCGCATCTTCTCCGAAGAGGACCTGATCCCGCACCAGCGCGTGGTGGTGACCCTCTCCGACCGCGGCTACATCAAGCGAGTGCCGTCCCAGGCCTACCGCACCCAGCACCGTGGCGGTAAGGGCATCATCGGCATGATCACCCGCGAAAAGGACTTCGTACGCCTGATGCAGGTGGCGGACACCCATGACCGCATTCTATTCTTCAGCAACCGCGGCAAGGCCTATTCCAGCAAGTGCTGGGAGCTGCCCGCCGATTCCGGCCGCACCGCCAAGGGCACCGCGGTGGTGAACCTCTTCCCGGTGGCGGAGAACGAACACATCACCGCCATCCTGAAGATGACCGACGTGCCGCCGGACGGTTACATGGTGATGGCCACCAAGATGGGCGAGGTGAAGAAGACGCGCGCCGCCAACTTCTCCAAGGTGCGCGCCACCGGCCTGATCGCGATGGACCTTGAGCCCAAAGACGAGCTGGTGATGGTGGCCCTAGTGAGTGATGCCGACGACGTGCTGATGGTGAGCAAACGCGGCCAATCGATCCGCTTCAACGTCTCAGAACTACGCGCCAGTTCGCGCAACAGCGGTGGCGTGCGCGGACTGCGGCTGACCAAGGGGGACGCGGTGGTCAGCCTGGACCGCACCGACGAAGAGGCTTTCATTCTGGCGGTGACCTGCAACGGTTACGGTAAATTGACCAAGGTGTCCAACTACCCCCGCCAGCACCGCGCCGGCAGTGGCGTCATCACGCTGAAGACGAACTCCAAGACCGGGGAGGTCTGTGACGCCCGGCTGGTGACGCAGGAGCAGCAACTGGTAATCATCTCCGCCGAGGGCATCGTGACGCGTATCTCAGTGATGGGACATGACAACAAGCAGGAGATACCGATCTACACCCGCTACACCCAAGGGGTGCGCCTGATGCGCCCGCAGCCGGGGGACAAGATTGTGGCCATCGCCAACTTCGACGAAGGTCCGCCGGAGAAACCGGAGGCCGCGGACGCGGCACCGGGTGCCGCCCCGCTGACCGACGCTACATCCGGGCCCGATGTCGCAGCGGATGCGGAGCCAGGTGATGAAATTGACACCGAGCCTGATGCCGCGGACGAGCCCGATGACGAACTTGAATCCGACGCTGATTCCGATGGTGACACCGAGGATGACGCCGAAGGTGACGCCGAATCTAGCCCGGGACCTGACCCCGAGCCTGAAGACTAGCCGCGCAGGCCGCCACCGTGGCTTGCAGGCCACAAGCCTGACAGTCAGACGTTTTACAGTCTGCGGTGGTCTCGGCGGCGGCAGCGCGCCGGTATTCGCGCCAGAGAAAGGCGGTGTTGACGCCGCTCTCGAGGTGTGACCAGGGCAGCACTTCTCTCTGGGGACGCTGCCGCGCCGCGTAGAAATCCGCGCTCAGGTCACAGACCGCCAGCGCGGCCCGCCAACGCGTGATGTCAAAGCACTCGCTCCAGGCGTCCATCACGGCACCGTCCCGCCAGGCCGCCTCAATGACCCTGCCCAGGCGCCGGTCACCGCGCGCCAGCATCCCTTCCAGCAGGCTGACATCCGGTTCCGTCCAGGACAGCTTCAAGCCTTTGCGCGGCATCTCACCGCGGATCACGTCCTGCTTGTGTTTGATCTCACTCAGGCTGGCCTGTACCGTCCACTGGAACGGGGTGTGGGCCTTGGGCACGAAGGTGGAAACGCTGATACGCAGTTGTGGCCGCCGCCCCTTGAGCCGTTGTCCGCAACCCTGAATCTGCCGCACCAGGTCCGCCATGGCGCCCAGGTCAGCATCTGTTTCGGTGGGTAATCCCAGCATGAAATAGAGTTTGAGGCCGGTCCAGCCACGCTTAAAGGCGGTCTCCGCGGTGGCCAGCACATCCGCGGTGGCGACCGGTTTGTTGATCACCGCGCGCAGGCGCTCACTGCCCGCCTCCGGGGCGAAAGTGAGCCCGGAACGCCGCCGCGAGGGCATGGCGTCGACCAGCGCCACCGAGGCGCTGTCGAGGCGCAGGCTGGGCAGAGATACAGTCAGTTCCGGATAGGTCTCCCCGAGGCGCGCCACCAGCTCTCTAATACCGCCGTAGTCGCTGCTGCAAAGAGAGAGCAGAGATACCTCGTCGTAGCCGCATTCGCTAATGATCTCACCGACCGCGGCGGTAACCTCGTCGTGGCTCCGTTCGCGCACCGGTCGATAGACCGTCCCGGCGTGACAGAAGCGACAGCCGCGCGCGCAGCCGCGCTGAATCTCCACCGCGCCACGGTCATGCACCGCCTCAATGAACGGCACCGGCGGTGCCGTTACTACCCTGGGCAAAACCTCCACCAGGCGGCGTGGTACGGTGGCGGGGGCGCCGTCCCGCGGTGTTATCGCCGCCACCGTGCCGTCCGGGTGGTAACTGACGGTGTAGAGCGATGGCACGTAGACGCCGGCGATGCCGGCCGCCTGCTTTAACAGAGCTGCCTTGCCCCGCTGTCTGCCCCGGCGCTGCCAGTCGATCAGCAAGGCGCAGAGCTCCGGCAGCACCGCCTCGCCGTCACCGAGCACGAAAAGATCAAAGAAATCCGCCAGCGGTTCCGGGTTCAAGGCGCAACTGCCGCCGCCGATGACCAGTGGCTGGGCGTCGTCACGCTCACCGGCCTGTAACGGCACGCCGCCCAGGTCCAGCATCTCCAGCACATTGGAATAGTTGAGCTCATATGGCAGGGAGAAGCCGATCACGTCGAATTCAGACAAGGGACGGCGGCTCTCCAAGGTGTAGAGTGGCACCGCCGCGGCGCGCATCGCGGCGGCCATGTCCGTCCAGGGCGCGAAGACACGTTCCACGAGCACCTCCGGCTGGGCGTTGAGCACGTCGTAAAGTATCGGCACGGTGAGGCTGGACATGCCAATTTCGTAGAGGTCCGGATAGGCCAGCGCGAAGTGCACGGTCGCCGCCCGCCAGTCTCCCGGTCGGGCATGCCACTCCGCGCCGGTGTACCGTCCCGGCCTGGAAATGCGCCGCAGAATATCGTCCAATTTGTCCATTTCCGTGTCCGTATGCCACTCCAATTATAGCTATTGGCAGTCTGGCGACGCAAGTTATGGTAAATTGTGGCCGCCCCGCCGGTGTGCTAAAATTGGGTTGCGCAGGGCTAGTCCGCCACGGCTAGCCCTAAACGGGCATGGGCACGAACCATGAACGCGTGCTCGCGGATACGAAATATGCTGCAACCCCTGACAACATGGCTGAGCGCGGACAGGGTCTTCAAAGGGCTCTGCGCGGAACTGTCTCAGGCGCCCCGGGCTCGGGCGCTGGTGCTGGTGGCGGCACGCCCCTACTTCGTGGCGACACTACAGGCAGCGCTGAAAAGGCCGCAACTGGTGGTCTGCGCCAGCCCGGAAGACGCCGCCCGGTTCGCGGAGCAGGTCGAGGCGTGGCACCACGGAACTCCCCTGCTGCTACCGGAACCGGACGCCCTGCTCTACCAGTCCACTCTCGCGGACAGCAGCGCGGAAACGGACCGCCTGCGCGTACTCAATCTTATTATGTCAACAAAAAACCCCCTCGTAGTGACTTCGGTACCGGCAATGTTACACCGGCTACCCACGCCTGGAGACTTCAAAAACACTACAAGTTATGTAAAGGTCGGTGCCGAGTATGAGCCCTACCGGCTGTTACGGGAGTGGCTCGGGCTGGGATACCTGCAGGAAATCCAGGTCAAGGCGCCGGGCACGCTGGCGCACCGCGGCGGCATCATCGACATCTTTCCCCCCGCCGCGGAAATGCCGCTGCGGCTGGAATTCTTCGGCAATACACTGGAGAGCCTGCGCCGCTTTGACCCCGCGACGCAACGTTCTGAAGGATTGGTCACCTCTTTCGAAATCACCGCGGCGCGGGACCTGATCGCACCGATGCGGGGCCGAACGGCGCCGCTGGATGACATTGATCTGGGGGGTCTCAACCCGGAAATGGCGGCGGCGCTACGGGAAGCCATGACCCGCCTGCGGGATGGTGACATCCCGCAGGAATCATGGTTCTTCGTGCCCTATTTCAACGACGCCTCGCTGCTGGACTAC
>CAZPSW010000041.1:8048-9998 GCA_964589255.1 uncultured Dehalococcoidales bacterium | reverse complement strand
GGTGAGCAGGTTCGGGTGCAGTTTCACGGTGACGCTCATCCCGGCACCCCTAAAGGTAGCTGCCGCAGTGGGGACAATCCGGCAGGCGTTTCGTTTTAATCTCCCGGAACTGCATTGTCAGACCATCATGGACCAGCATGCGGTTGGTCAGCAGGGATCCGCTGCCGGTAACGTACTTGATGACCTCGGTAACCTGGATGCAGCCGATGACGCCGGGGGTGACGCCGACGATCGGTGTCACCGCCTGTTCCGGTACGCTGGGATAGAGGCACTTGAGGCAGCCCGTCTGACCCGGAATGATGGTGCTGGCGCGCCCCTCGAAGCCGTCCACGGTACCGTGAAAGTAGGGCAGGTTGTGTTCCAGGGCGGCTAGGTTTAGCACGTAGCGCGCCGCCATGTTGTCGAGGCAGTCGACGATGATGTCACAGTCCGCCACCAGGTTGCCGGCACTGGCCTCGGTAATGCGTTCCGCCACCGCCTCAATGTTGACGCGGTTGTTCAGCTTGCGCAGCTTGGAGACCGCCGAATTAACCTTGCGCTTGCCGACGTCGACCTCCCAGTGCAGCAGTTGACGGTTCAGGTTGCTCAGCTCGACGCTGCCTTCGTCTGCGATGCGTACCAGCCCGAAACCGGCCGCCACCAGGTAACTGGCCACCGGCGCGCCGAGCCCACCGGCACCGGCCACGAAGACGCGCGCCGCCTTGATCTTTTCCTGGCCCGCGGCACCGATCTGCGGTATCAGTACCTGGCGGTCATAGCGTGCCAGTTCCTCGTAGGTCAGCATCCTGGCTCCCCCGCGGCAAACGTTGGCCGCGCCCCATTATAGCACGGAAAGCGGGTGCCGCAAGTGACCTCCCGGTTGCGGCTGACACGCGGCGTGGGCTATAATTCTAGGGTCATCCTGAGGCCGGAAACAGGAGAAAAGGTGCTTAAAGACCACAACTGCGGCGAACTCACCAAAGCGGATACCGGCAGCACCGTGACGCTGGCGGGCTGGGTGGACCGGCGCCGGGACCACGGTGGCCTGATCTTCATTGACCTCAGGGACCGCTCCGGGGTGGTGCAGCTGGTCTACAACCCGGAGACCAATGCCGCGGCCCACGCGGTGGCGGACGGCTTCCGCGGCGAATACGTCATCCGCATCACCGGCGAGGTGGCCGCGCGGCCCAAGGAAACCGAAAACCCAAAGCTGGCCACCGGTTACATCGAGATCATCGCCGCCGAGACGGAAATCCTCAACGCCTCGCTGACGCCGCCGTTTTACATCAACAAAGAGGTCGAGGTGGACGAGAGCGTGCGCCTGCGCTACCGCTACCTTGACCTGCGCCGCCGCCCGATGCTGGAAAAGATGACGCTGCGTTACAAGATGGTGAAAATAATCCGGGACTTCCTTGACCTGCGCGGCTTCCTGGAGATTGAGACCCCGATATTGATCAAGAGCACCCCGGAAGGGGCCCGGGACTACCTGGTGCCGAGCCGGGTGCAGCCGGGCAAGTTCTTCGCCCTGCCGCAGTCCCCGCAGCAGATCAAGCAGATGCTGATGGTGGCCGGGGTGGAGAAGTATTTTCAGATTGCGCGCTGCTTCCGTGACGAGGATTTACGCGCTGACCGCCAGCCGGAATTCACCCAGTTTGACCTGGAAATGAGCTTCGTTGAGGAGGCGGACATCCTTTCTCTTTGCGAGGAATTACTGACCAAAGTGACGCGGGAGCTGCGTCCCGACGCGCAAATGGTGACGCCCTTCACGCGGCTGAGCTACGCTGAGGCGATGGCGCGTTACGGTTCCGACAAACCGGACTTGCGCTTCGGGCTGGAGATTGCCGACGTGGGGGACATCGCGGGGCGTTCTGAATTCAACGTTTTCAAGCAGGCGCTGGACGCCGGCGGCGTGGTCAAGGGCATCCTGGCTCCGGGTTGTGCCGATTACACCCGGGGGCAGCAGGACGCGCT
>CAZPSW010000041.1:6080-8038 GCA_964589255.1 uncultured Dehalococcoidales bacterium | reverse complement strand
GCGGGACATCGCCCGCACCTACGGCGCCGGTGGCATCGTTACCTTCGGCCTCGGGGAGCCGGGTTCCGACCTCGCTGACCTGACGATGGACACGGTACGCTCCCAGGTCTCCCGCTTCTTCACCGTGGCACTGGTACGGGAGATGGCGGCGCGCCTCGGCGCCGCCGCCGGTGACCTAATCTTACTGGTGGCGGACCGGGACGAAGTGGCCAACACCGCGCTGGGGGCGCTGCGGTTGGAGGTGGCCTCCCGCCTGAAACTGGCCGATCCGAACCTCTTCCACTACGCCTTCGTGGTGGATTTTCCGCTGCTCTTCAAGGACGCCGCCAGCGGCAATTATCACCCCATGCATCACCCCTTCACCGCGCCACGCCCCGGCGACGAAGCATTGCTTGATAGCGACCCGTTAAAGGCCGGTGGGCGTCACTATGACATCGTCTGCAACGGTTATGAGATCGCCGGTGGCAGCATTCGTATTCACGACGCCGCCATGCAGCGCCGCGTCTTTCAACTGCTGGGCTATGGCGACGCGGACATCGACGCACGGTTCGGGCCACTGCTGGAGGCCTTCACCTATGGGGCACCGCCGCACGGTGGTCTGGCGGCGGGTATTGACCGCATGGCGATGATACTCAGCGACGCGGAGACAATCCGCGAGGTAATTGCCTTCCCCAAGACGCAGAGCGCGGTGGACCTGACCCTGGACGCCCCGTCCGCCGTCAGCCCGGAACAGCTGCGGGAACTGCACCTCAACCTGACGCAGATTGAACCGGACTAACATGGTTGACGTAACCCTGCAAGTGGACCGTAACGTTTACTGCATTGATGACGACATTTGCGGCGTACCGCGCCTGCACAGCGTCTACCTGCTCAACGAGACACGCAAGGCCCTGATCGACAGCGGCCCCGCCAGCGCCGTGGAGACCGTGCTCGCAGGCATCCGCCAGGCTGGCGTCGACCCCGCGGAGATCGATTACATCGTGCTCACCCACGTTCACCTGGACCATGCCGGCGGCGCCGGCACGCTGCTCAAGAGTATGCCGCGGGCGAAGGTGGTGGTACACCGGCGCGGTGCCCGTTACCTGACCGGCATGGAAAGGCTGGTGGCCAGCGCGGTGGCGGCACAGGGCGAGGTGGTGATCCGTGACTACGGCGTCTCCCTGCCGGTGGCGGCGCATGATATAATCGAAGTTAGTGAAGGCGCGCGCCTTGACCTGGGTAACAGGCAGGCCCTGGAGTTCATGGACACGCCGGGCCACGCCCCCCACGAACTTTGCATCCGGGAGGCCCGGGAGGGCGGTATCTTCGTTGGTGACGCGTTGGGGTTATTGCTCGGCAATCACACTTCGCTCTTTACCTGTCACCCACCGCCGAGTTTTGACCCGGTGGCCTGTTTCGCCACCATCGAGCGGTTGCGCGCGGAAAAGCCGCCGCGGCTTTATTTCGCCCACTTCGGGGCGGAGGCGGCAGTGGACTTCGTGCTGGATCAGGCGGTGGCGCGGCTTAAGGAGCTTAACGATTTGGCGGAGGCTGCCTTCGCCAGCGGTCGCACGGATGATATCGAGGCCAGACTAACGGAGAAATTCCGCGCCCAACTGGCGGTGATCGATGACGCCGAGGTTTTGAAATTCTCCACCTGGAACCTGCTGGATTCAAGCGTCTCCGGCATGATGGGGTATTACCACAGGAAATATCGGGACAAGAGGTAGCTTTGAAAGTAACCAGGGAAAAACAGGAAGAAAGCCAGGTCTACCTGACCATCGAGATGGAGACGCCGGAGATCGACGCCGGCGTGGCCGCGGCCTACCGCAAGCTGGCCAAGAAATACCGCATCCCCGGCTTCCGTAAGGGCAAAGTGCCGCGCGACGTACTGGAACAGTACCTCGGCGGAGAGGCGCTGCTGGAACAGGCGGTCAATGACATGGCCCCCGACGCCTGTGACCAGGCCATCCGGGAGC
>CAZPSW010000041.1:0-6070 GCA_964589255.1 uncultured Dehalococcoidales bacterium | reverse complement strand
TGGAGGGGGGGGTCCCCCACCACCCCAGGACCACCACACCACCCCCGCCCCGAGCCTCGAGGCCGGGGGTGGTGGTGGTCAGCGAACACCCTCCAGAACAACCTGACCCCCCCTCGGTTAGTCAGTTAGTGCAATGGGAACCTCTCCTTATATTTTGTCAATTTTACTGTATCCGCCCCATCGCGCCGCCGCAATTGGAAGTGAAAACGCTGGACCCGCTGGTCTACAGCGTGGTCGTCCCGGTGCCACCCACGATTGAGAGTGGTGACTATAAGAAACTACGCGTCCCTGTGCCCGGACCGTCCTACACGGAAGACGCCATTGAGAGCGTGCTGGACAACTTGCGTAACCAGTACGCCAGCTTCGAACCGGAGGACAAGGAAATCGCCTCCGGGGACATGGCGGTGATAGATCTCAGCAGTACCGCTGGGGGGGAGCCGCTGATCAACCAGGAGGAGGCGCAGTACCAGGTCTTCGCCGACGCCACCACGCCCCTGCCCGGTTTCGCGGCGGAGCTACTTGGCCTGAAGACCGGCGCCGTCAAGGAGTTCAAATTGACGCTGCCGGATGATTTTGGAGACGCCGATAAGGCGGGTCGGGAAGCCGAGTTCAAGGTCACCGTAAAAGAGGTCAAGCGCCAGGTATTACCCGAATTGAACGACGCCTTCGCCAAGCGTATCGACCAGGTGGAGCCGAAGCTCGAAACGATTAAGGAATTACGCCAACGCGTCACCAAAGACCTCAAGGAACGCGCCGCGGAACGTGACAAATCAGACTACCGTGAGATGGTGCTTGACGCGGCGGTGGCCGGGGCCACCATCGAGTTTCCGCCGGTGATGGCGGAAAGCGAGATGCATGGTATGGTTGAGGAACAGATGCGTCAGTTCGGTCTGTCGGATAACAAGGAACAATTCCTCAAGATGATGGGTAAAACCGAGGAGGAGCTTAACGTCGAGATCAAGCCGATGGCCCAGAAGCGGGTGGCGCGGGCACTCCTTATCGGCAGCATCGCCCAGGCGGAGAAAGTGACCGCCGCAGAGGCGGACATGCAGGCAGAGATCGAGGGCTATACCGGGAATGCCGCGGAGGAACAAAAGGCGGAGATCGTGGAGATGTTGTCCCGCCCTGATAACCGGGCACGCCTGACGGACATGATCGTCTCGCGCAAGACGGTGGAACTGCTGGAGAAACTGGCGCGGCGCAAACCGACTGCCAAAAAGGCCAAGGCCGGGGCTGAGGACGCTACAGAAAAAACTTGATGCGGCGCGGCTCTCGCCCTGAAAAGGGGTATACACCCGGCGGTGCATTTGGCGGTGGTAACAAAGCACGGCGTCGGAGACGCCGGCGCAGCCAACCACTGACGTGTTTGCTTTGGCCAAACCCCATCCCCCGTATCCCCTTCCCCAGGGAAGGGGAAGATGTATGTAAGAGGCTTCGCCTCTTTGACTCCATTTTGAACGGGAAGGGGAAAGTAATTTTCTCTAAGGGGCTGCGCCTCTTGAACCCGCTTGGGCTATGGAAGGAGTACGATTATTTGTCGTGGCAGTGAGAGACTTCGTCTTTTGAACTCTCGCGGGATTAACGGTCCCGCGCCGCCACTTTTAACCCGATATGCTAGAATAAACCCGTGATGATAATGTCCGCGCTGCTGGAACGCTTCATGCAATACCTTGCCGTGGAACGCAGCCAGCGCACCCTGCAAATTTACCGCAATGACCTGGTGGGTAACCGCTGGCGCGGGCCGGAGCGCGGCTTCCTGCAATACGTGACCCACCGCAAACTGACCCGCCCGGAAAAATTCAGCCGCCTCATGCTGCGGGAATACACCGGCTGGCTGCTGGGGCGCGGGGTGAGCAAACCAAGCATCGCCAGGCGGCTATCGGCGGTGCGTTCCTTCTACCGCTTCCTGAAACGCGAAGGCGTGATCGAGGAGATACCATTCATCCGCGCCTCGAAGAGAAGGGACACCCTGATCAAACTGGACAAGCGGCTGCCGCAGTACATCTCCGTGGACGACGCCATCAGGCTGCTGGAAACCCCGGATGCGGGCACGCCAAGGGGCCAGCGTGACCGGGCCTTCCTGGAACTGCTCTACGCCTCCGGTATGCGCGTCAGTGAGATCACCAGCTTGAGATTGAGTCAGATTGACCTGGCCAGCGGTGAGGTACGCGTGTGCGGCAAGGGTGACAAGGAACGGGTGGTACTGATCGGCGCACCGGCCATTCTGGCGCTGAAGAACTACATCGGTTGGGGGCGTGCCGATTTGCTCGGCGGGCGCCGCGGCGACGCCGTTTTCGTGACCGGGCGTGGGCCCACGCTGACACCGCGCCAGGCACAGCGCCTGGTCAGCGGTTACGCCAAAAAGGCGGGGCTTGAGCGGTCCGTGCACCCCCACCTGATACGCCATTCCTTCGCCACCCACTTGCTCGACGGGGACGCGGACCTGCGCGTGGTACAGGAATTACTGGGCCACACCAGCCTGCAATCGACGCAGATCTACGCCCACGTCAGCGAGGAAAGGGCGCGCCGCGTCTACCATGATGCCCACCCGCTGGGGGACGGCGCCGCCTTCCAGCGCCGAGCCAGTGATGAAACCGATGAATCATAATTTGCGTCTGCAAAACCTGCGCCGCCTGTTCGACGCTGCAGAGATCGAGGCGCTGCTGGTGACGCAGCCGGAAAACCGTTACTACCTTTCAGGCTTCGGGGGCAGCAGCGGCACGCTGCTGGTGACACCGCAGGCGGCGCGTCTCTTCACGGACTTCCGCTACACAGAACGGGCGCGCACCGAGGCCCCGGACTGTGAAATCTGCGAGGTCAAGGGTGACCCACTGACGGCGCTGCCAGCGGCCATAGATGAGCTCGGCCTGAAACAGATTGGGTTCGAGGCGGAGGCGACCTTCGGGGACTACCGGAAATTGGAGCAGACACTGGCCGGGGCCGGGGCCACCGTGGTACCCACCGAGGGGTTGACAGCCTCCCTGCGCCAGGTCAAGGACGGGGATGAGATCGCCCTCATCGGGCAGGCGGTGGAGATCACCGCCGCGGCCTTCCGCCACGCCCGGGACATGATGCGCCCCGGCATCACGGAACTGGCGCTGGCCTGGGAGATCGAGAAATTCATGCGAGATAACGGCAGCCAGGCCCTCGCCTTCCCCGTGATCGTGGCTTTCGGGCTCAATGCGGCGCAACCGCATGCGGTGCCGACGGGGCGTTCCCTAAACCAGGGTGAAACAGTTATAATTGATACCGGGGCCCGCGTTGGCGGCTACACCGCGGACATGACGCGCACCTTGTGCCTGGGTACACCGGATGCGAAATTCAAAGAGGTGTATCACCTGGTGGCTCAGGCGCAGGCGGCCGCCTTCAAAGCACTGGCGCCGGGTAAGACCGGGGCGGAAATTGATGCCGCCGCTCGCGAGGTGATCCGGGAGGCCGGTTACGGCGAGGCTTTCGGACACGGTCTGGGTCACGGCATCGGGCTGGTGGTGCACGAACTGCCACGCCTGGCCGCCGGGGCGGGAGAACTCACCGAGGGCATGGTATTCACATTGGAACCGGGTGTCTACCTCCCCGGCTGGGGTGGCGTCCGGATTGAGGACGACGCGATGCTGGAAAACGGCGCGGCGCGCACATTTAGCACCATGGGAGAGATATAAATGATCGGAACCGGGGAATTAAAGCGCGGTATTATCATAGAGGTGGACGGGGAACTCTTCCAGGTGGTGGACCTGCAACACATCAAGATGAAGCGCACCGCGCTGGCCAAACTGAAGCTGCGCAACGTGAAGACCGGCGCCAACATTGAGCGGTCCTTCCAGAACACGGAGAAGTTCCCGCGCGTGCGCCTGGACTACCGCAACATGCAATACCTTTACCACGACGGTGACCTCTACAACTTCATGGACCAGGAGAACTTCGAGCAGTTCCCGCTTTCACTGCTACAACTGGGCGACGCGGTGAACTTCCTGAAGGAGAACGAGGTCATCCAGGTGGCCAGCTACGAAGGTGAGATCATCGGCGTGGAAATGCCGCCAAACGTGGTGCTCGAGGTGACCGAGACAGACCCCGGCTTCAAGGGGGACACCGCCACCGGCGGCACCAAGCCGGCCACCCTGGAAACGGGCATCGTGGTGCAGGTGCCGCTGTTCGTCAACTCCGGTGATACGATCCGCGTTGACACGCGCACCGCGAGCTACCTGGAGCGCGCCTGAATGACAGTGGCGACAATCCGGGCGGACCTGCACGTCCACACCGAATATTCCTATGACTCCCAGAACCGTTTGGAGGACATTATCCGGCGCTGCCGTGAAACCGGTATCACTTGCGTTAACATCTGCGACCATGACAGCGTCGAGGGGGCGTTCAAGCTACGCGAACTGGCCCCGTTCAAGGTCATCGTGAGCGAAGAAATACTCACCGACCGCGGTGAGATCATGGGCATGTTCTTAAACGAACGCGTGCCCTCTCACATCACGCTGGAGGATGCGATATCACGTATCCGCGCCCAGGGCGGGCTGGTGGGCGTACCGCACCCCTGCGATAACCTGGCCCGCTTCGGCCTCGGCGCCACCGTAATGCGGGAAATTATCTCCGAAATAGACATGATCGAGGTTTTTAACTCGCGCAGTCCGCGCGCGGAGTGTTCCGATACTTCGCTGGCCTTCTCAAAGGAGCATAATCTGGCCGCCAGCGCCGGCAGTGACGCCCATACCATCGGCGAGATCGGCAATGCCTGGGTCGAGATGCCGGACTTCAACACCAGTGAAGAATTCCTGGCCGCCCTGCGTGCCGGGCGTATCCGGGGGCGCCGCGCCAACTACCTGGTGCACCTGGCCAGCACCTGGGCCAAGTTACGGCACCGTCGGCGGGAAACAAAGTGAGCTACCGCATCGGCTGGTTCAGCACCGGCCGCGGTAGCGGCTCGGAGGGCCTGCTACGCGCCATGGTTGCGGCCACCCACAGCGGTTACGCCCCCGCCGAGATCGCCTTCGTTTTCACTAACCGTGAAGCCGGTGAGGGCGAGGGCAGTGATCGCTTCATGGCGCTGGTGCGCAATTACGGCATCCCGCTGATACCATTATCCTACCGTGATTTCAAGGCCCGTTACGGTAAGGCCACGGACAGCCCGGACGCTCTGCCCGGTTGGCGCCTGGACTACGACCGGGAAGTGATGCGCCGCCTGGCGGACTATGCGGTGGACATCTCGGTGTTGGCGGGCTACATGTTGCTGGCGGGCCCGGAACTCTGCACCCGACATAATCTGCTGAACCTGCACCCGGCGGCCCCGGGTGGCCCCGCCGGAACTTGGACCGATGTCATCCGGCAACTGATACTGACCGGCGCGGAAAACAGCGGCGTGATGATGCACTTGGCGTCGCCTGAGATGGACGCCGGCCCGGTGGTGAGTTACGCCACTTTTCCCATTCGCGGCGTTGCCCGCGACGCGCTGTGGGCTGGAATCAGCGGCAAATCAGAGGCCACCATCAGAGCACTGAACGAGCAGAACCCGCTCTTCGCGCGGATACGCACGCAGGGCGTGGTGCGGGAAAGACCGCTGGTAACGGCCACCGTGAAAGCCTTCGCGGAGGGGCGGGTGCGCATCACACCGCGTCAGGAGGTGGTTGATGCTGCGGGCCAGGCCCTCCGGGGTTATGACCTCAGCGCCGAGATAGATAAACTTATTGGGGACGCCGCCTAGCTATTTCTTCTTCGCTGTCGGCTCCGGCTTGGCCAGTATCTCGTCGATCAGACCGTATTCCAGCGCCTGCTTCGGGTTCATGTAGAAATCACGGTCCATATCATGCGACACTTTCTCTGTTTTCTGGCCGGTGCGCGCCACGATGACGTCCCGGATAACTTCCTGGAGGCGTAAAATCTCCCGCGCCGCGATCTCGATGTCCGCCGCCTGACCCTGGGCGCCGCCGAGCGCCTGGTGGATGTGGATGGTGGAGTTGGGTAGGGCGTAGCGTTTGCCCTTCTGCCCGGCCGCTAGCAGGACCGTGCCCATGCTCGCCGCCAGGCCGATGCAGATGGTGGAGACGGGGGCGCCGATGAGCTGCATGGTGTC
>CAZPSW010000040.1:0-10021 GCA_964589255.1 uncultured Dehalococcoidales bacterium | reverse complement strand
AGGTGCTCGGCGAGGCGGTGCTGCCGGGATGAAATTCTTTGATACCTGCCTCCAGCCACGGGGCGATAACGTGCCGGGGGTTGCCGCTTCAGGGCGGCTACCGCATTAATTATGCGACAGCGGAGATGGTTTGTCACGGCTCTGGCGTCCCGGGCCACCACGGTGACACTAGCGTGTGACCGATGTTTGACCCTTCAGCCCAGCAAGATGGCTTCGTCAGTACTCTCCGGAGGTGCAGTGAACGGATAAGATGGAGGTGAATTGGGGATGAGGCCACCCCTGGGACAGGCTTGTCTGGAAATCCCAGAGGCACCGCCCGTGGGGGCAGGCAGCCAGGTGGTGAGCAACCTCGCCGTCAACTCGATGCAGGCGATGCCGCGCGGTGGGGCCATCTGCGTCCGGGCGGAGAACCTAGCCTTGAAGCCGGAGGTCGGAGTACTGGTCTCTAGTGGCTACTCTGGTGACCCGGTGATGGGGGATTACCGGAGCTACGGCTTCGCCGGGGTGCTGGCCAAGCCATACACCACCGAAGAGATTACCCACACGCTGGGGGACATCATTTCCAAATAGGTCCCATTTAACCCGGTCCCAGAGTGCCGCTTATGCCTCGTCCAGGTCAGCCCAGAGACGGATCGGCGGCAGTACCCGGTCCCGGTACTCTTCCCACAGCGCCACCCAGGCGGCGTTATCCGGCCGTACTTCCAGACCGGCGTCGTCTGCCGCCCAGATCAGTTTCTGATAGTCGCTGACGTAACGCGTCAGGGTGTCCCGGTTGCGCCGGTCACGCGTTTCGTGCCGCGGCGTCCAGAGGCCCAGTTCCCGGAGGTAACTCTTCAGCCCCCGGTGCACCGGCACGAATGTCTGCGCCAGCGCTTTCATGAGCCATTCCCGGTTGCGGTAGCGGTTGCCCCGGTGCCGGTCTTTGTAGCGGTCATAGTTTTCATCGAACCACTTTGCCAGGTGGTAGACCTGGGCCTCGTCGGCGCCAGCATTGGTCAGTTCTAGGTTCAGACCCTGGGTGCCCCACTTGCCGCCGACGCAGGCCAGGCTCTCCGCGGGGATGACCCCGAAATTGACCAGCGGGTCCCACTCCCGGAAGCGTCTGGCGCCGTCCGGGTCAGCCGCGGCATTGAGTTCCACGCAGCTAAGGCCCAGCGGGTTTTTGGCGGCCACCGCGGCCTTGCTGCCGGTGACAATGCCGAAACAGATGTCCGCGCGGCCCGTCATCACCGCCGCGTAGTTCTCCTCTGAGTTGTAGACCGGGACCCAGTCGATGTCTCCGCGTTCCAGCTGCGCCCAGGCCAGCAGGCCATCGACCACCCGCGTCGCCGCGACGTAGGGGTTCATGTCCGTGATGCGGGTGCCCGGTTTGATGTCCCCGGGGGTCAAAATCCGCGAGTCCCCGCGGGTGAAGAAGGCGGCATTTCCCTTGGACTGCATCCAGAGGACACGCACCTCGAAGGGGCCGCCGTCACGCACCGCGTACTTCCGGTCAGCCATGATCATCTGGGAAGTTTCCGTCGGCGCGCCCTGCGTCTGCTGCGAAAGACCGACGCGCCCCAGCCAGCGAAAACGGTTCACCGTATTCGTTTCGGCGCCGATCTGCACCCTCATCCCGGTGTCTGCGGCCAGCAGATCCCCCCAACTGTGAGCCCCGGCGACGGCGGCGCCCTGCCAACTGATAATACGGTACTCTTTGGGCCACTGGTAGGCTGCACCGGGGTTTTTCGGTGGTTTCAACAAATACCTCTCTTGTCCGTCAGTCCAGCATCGCCACGGCGCGTATCGGTGAACCTGACCCGCCCCGCACTTTCAGCGGCAGGCCAATGAATGTAAAACGCCGGTTGACCACCGCTTCCAGATTGGCCAGCCCCTCGACGTGGGTGCCGGAGTGGTCAATCATGGCGAGGTAAATACTGGCCACCGAATGCCCATTGGTCTGGATCGTCTTGGAATCCTCGTGCCGCACGTGGGGTATTATCAGCAGGTTGGGATAATTACGGTGGGTGGGCATGTTGTTGAAAAGCTCGATGCTGAGGTCGATCATTTCCATGGCGATCCTCCGAAATCAAGTCCAGGGACGTCTGGCCCGGGCCTCGCGGATCTGGTGGTGTTGCGCTTTGGGGTGTCGGAAAATTCAATCTATCAGGTGAGCCTGTATCTGTCAAGAATCCCGGATTCCGGGCGGTGATGTATAATGGCGGCAGCGTTTTCGCGGCGGGGAGATAACGCCCCCGTGATGCCGCCGAAAAATGGAGGCGAGATCGTGAAACAGCCGGAACTGGTACTCGGTGCCGCAAATTTCAAGACCGCCTGGGGTGATAAGGCGGCCAATTTGAGCCGGATCAAGTCCCTGCTGCGGCAGGCGGCGGCTGGCGACGTGGGCATGTTGGCCTTTCCCGAAATGGCCCTCAGCGGCTACCAGTGCCAGAGTGATGACGGCTGCGGCGCGGATGGGCTGCACCACCGCCTGGCCGAAACCATACCCGGCCCCGCCACCAATGAGATCGCGGCACTGGCCAAAGAGTTGGATATATACGTCATCCTGGGCATGCCGGAGCGTGACCCGGCGGACGCCGCCAGGGTTTACAACTCCGCCGCCGTAATCGGCCCCGAGGGGGTGCTGGGCGCCTACCGCAAACTGCACCTCGGCCCCGCCGTGGTGCCCGGCGTCACGGAACGCTTTTGCTTCACCCCGGGGGCCCATGGGATGACCGAGATACCGGTATTTCAGACCCGCTACGGCGCCATCGGGGTTTCAATTTGCTATGACTTTTTCAAGTTCCCGGAGATCTGCCGCATCCAGGTCATGAAGGGTGCCCGGATACTGATCAATTGCACCGCCACCAGGGCGAACGGGGACGACGATCCGGGCACCCAGATCCCGCTCGTCAACGGCGCCCGCGCCTATGAGAACCTGGCCTTCGTGGCCACCGCCAATCTCACCGGAAAAGAGAAAACGGCCGGTTTTTGCGGCCACAGCACCATCGCCGGACCCGCCCCGCAGGTAGACGGCTTTATTTACGCGGAAGGTGATGGCACGGAAAGCATCGTCAGCGCGGAGCTGGACCTTGAGATGCTGCTGGAAAAGCGCCGCATCAAACCCTTCCTGCAAGACCGGGCGGACTATTCGTCACGGCTATTCCTGAGTGAATTCCAGAAGCTGGGTTAAGCACGCGGCGCACTACCCCGGAAAGAGCGCCGGAGCGGCCCCCAGTAATAGTCCCGCCAGCCCTGGCTGATGTCCGCATGGAATTCCGCCGGCACTCCCGTCTGGGTACAACTGAGCCGGGTGCCGCCAGTCTATCACCACCGTCATAATGTTCTGACTGCATTTTGCCTCCTGAAAAAGTAACTGGCTTCACAACGGGCCACCGAAGATGCTACCATTTTAGATACCCGTCTCACCGGCTTGAAGGAGGTATCCGTGGACTTTGGTTTCTCAGAGAAGGAAGAGCAGCTGCGCCGCGAGGTACGGGAGCTGATCGAGGCGGAACTGCCCGATGGTTTCCTGAAGACCGGCGTTGTACCCACCGAGCAGATTGAAAACGCCGCCGAAATGGAGCTTTTCCAGCGGCTCTCAAAGCGCTTCGCGGAGCGGGGCTACCTGGCCTGGAGCTGGCCCGAGGCATACGGCGGGCGCGGCGGCACCAAGCTGGAGCATGCCATCATCGCGGAAGAGGTCTATTACCGGGGTGGTTTCGGCTGGCGCCCGGTGAACTACGGCCACATCGGGCCGACGCTGCTCGAAATCGGCACCGCGGCGCAGAAAGAGACGCACCTGCCGCCAATGGCGCGCGGGGAGACCTTCTGGGCCAACGGCCTCTCGGAACCGGAGGCCGGTTCAGACCTGGCCAATCTCCAGACCACCGCGGTGCTGGAGGGTGACCATTACGTGGTCAACGGCCAGAAGTGCTGGGGTACCGAGGGGCATTACGCGGACTGGATCTTCTTCCTGGCACGCACCGCGGCGGACGCGCAGCGCAACAAGGGCATCAGCATGTTCGTGGCGGACATGGCCACCCCCGGCATCACGCGGCGGGACACCCGCTCCAGTGCCGATTACCCCTTTTGGATCGAGACACACTTTAATAACGCCCGTATTCCCGCCGCCAACCTGGTGGGGGAGAAGGACCACGGCTGGGGCATGGCGATGATCTGCTTGAACAGTGAACGCACCGTGATCGAGCAGAACGTGGCGGCACGGCGCAACCTGGACGTGATCACGCGCTACGCCCGGGAGACAAAACGCGGCGGCCGCTACCTGATCGATGACCCGTTGATACGCCAGCGTCTGGCGGCCCTGACGGTACGGGTGCACGTCAGCCGCCTGCTCTGCTACCGCGTCATCTGGATGCGGGACCAGGACATCACGCCAATCCACGAGACCTCGCTGAACAAGCTCTTCGCCAGCGACAGCCTGAAAATGGTGGCCGATGCCGCGATGAGTATCATGGGACCGGCGGGGCAGCTCAAACGCGGTTCGCCGCGGGCCTCGTGGGCGGCGCCCCTGGAGATTGCCTACCTCACCAATCGCGCCTGGCAGCTGGGCGCCGGGGCCACCGAGATCCAGCGTAATATCATCGCCCAGTTCGCGCTACGTATGCCGCGTTAGGAGATAGAAATGAACTTTGCCTTGAACGAAGTCCAGGATATGCTGCGCAGCAGTGCCCGCGAACTGCTCGCCAAAGAATGCCCGTTGCGCCTGGTCCGGGACGCGGAAGCGACCCCGGACGGTATCTCACGCGCGCTCTGGCAGACGCTGTCCGCGCAGGGCTGGCCCGGTCTGGCGCTGCCCAAGGAGCATGGCGGGGCCGCGGCTGATTTTCTTGACCTGGTGGTGTTGCTCGAGGAGCTGGGCTACGCGCTGGCGCCGGTGCCGTACCTGGAGACGGTGGTGGCCGCCGGGCTGACCCTGGCCGCCGCCGGCAATAAAGGGCAGCAGGCGAAACTGCTGCCCGGCATCGTCCGGGGGGAGACCCTGATGGCGCTGGCACTAACTGAAACGGACGGTGATTTTGACCCCGCGGCGGTGTCAATGACGGCGGTGAAAACGGGTCACGGCTACCGGTTGAACGGCACCAAGCTCTTCGTGGCCGGGGCCGCCGTGGCCGACTATTTCCTGGTGGCGGCGCGTACTGCCGGTACTTCGGGGGACAAAACCGGCCTCAGCCTGTTTATCGTCGCCGCCGGTACTCCGGGCGTCACCGTGACGGCGCTGGACACCATCGCCGGGGACCGCCAATGCGAAATCGTTTTCGGCGGCGTCACCGTCAGAGAGGAAGATGTTATCGGGCAAGTCGACGCCGCCTACCCGGTAATCCTGGCCGCGGTAGAGCGCGGCGCGGTGGCGGAATGCGCCCGCATGACGGGTATGGCGGCGCACATGCTGGAGATGACGGTCAGTTTCACCAATGAACGCATCGTTTATGGCAAACAATTGGGCGTCTTTCAAGTGATACAGCACCGCGCCTGTGACATGCTGGTAGACGTGGAGGCCTCCCGCTTCACCACCTACGAGGCGGCCTGGCGCATCGGCCAAGGGCTTGAGGCGTGGCGCGAGGTGG
Source organism: uncultured Dehalococcoidales bacterium (assembly GCA_964589255.1). Lineage (GTDB taxonomy): Bacteria > Chloroflexota > Dehalococcoidia > Dehalococcoidales > SURF-40 > CAZPSW01. The sequence goes on along the minus strand of CAZPSW010000040.1, from coordinate 4,454 downwards.
CCATCGCCAAGGCCTGGACATCGGATGCCTGCCAGCGTGTCTGCGCCGACGCCAGTCACATCCACGGGGCCATCGGCTTCACTGACGAGCATGACGCGCCGCTCTTCCTGCGCCGTGCCAAGGCCGCGGAGCTGGCCTTCGGGGACAGCGCTTTCCACACCGCGCTGGTGGGTGCGGGGCTCACTGGCAGTTAGTTGTAGTTGAGAGGACGAACGTGATGCGTGTTGAAAAGTATTCGTTTCGATTTGCGGAAGAAGTGTTGAATGGTAAGCTTTCGTTAAAAACGAAGTGGGAAATATACTCACATCATTGAAGCCTGATTTTAGTAAACTTTCCCGTCCGATTTTCAACGACCTGTTGCGCACAGAATTTATCGAAGCGAGTTGGGAAGATTAACCTCTGGTATTCGATGAAGCTGGTGACCCAAATGCGAAAATGGATTTCATGAAAGATAGGGTGGGGATAGAGGTTGGATTTGGACACCCATCTTTTATTGGCATTGATCTATTAAAGTTTCAAATATGTTCTTATTCAGGATTAGATAAAATTGATGTCGGCATATATATCGTGACGACAAAGAGCTTTTAGAAACAGACGATCAAGCAGCACAAACAAAATTGGGAAGGTAGTTTATGGTTTGAAAAGTGACCAACTACCTTCCACACTTCAAAAGCGCGATCCAAGTGCCGGTGTAGGTGTTAGGTATCGAACTTTAGGTCCTACGGTCCTCATCAATTTTATCCCTTAGCCCAATGGGGTTCAAGGGGCGAAGCCCCTTACAAATAAGATATTTCCCCTTTCCCCCAATCAGGGGAAGGGGTCAGGGGATGGGGCACCCCAAGAAATATCTACCCGTTCCAGCCGGTCACCGTAATCGCCGCCTTGTCCACCGGACAGACCAGCGCGCACATGGTACAGCGGTGACATAGCACAGGATCTATTTTAGCCTTGCCGCCAACGATGCTGATGGCACCCTCAACGGCCTCCTGACAGTACCGCAGACAGAGACCACAACCGTCACAAAGGCTCTCGTCCACCACCACGTCAACGTTCTCCAGCTCGTCAATTTCCGCCCGGCTCCAGTGGCTGGCGACGCTGCCGCGCACGTCTGAGACGGCACTGTAACCGTGTCTCGTCAGCCAGCTGCCGACCTCCCGGTTGATGCGCTTGCAGAGCCCCAGCCCATCGAGCACGGTGGCGGTCAGCAGGTGCACCGCGGTGGCCCCGGCCATGATGTAGGCGATCACGTCCCGGGCGTGGGTCACCCCGCCGGAGGCGATCATCGGTATCCGCACACCGGCCTCACGGCACTGCAAAATATTGCTCAGGGCCAGCGGTTTCAGCAGGGCGCCGGTGAAGGCGTCGCTGCCGCTGAGGGTGGGACGGTAGGTGCGGCCCGCCTCGACGTTGATATCCTGGTGCGGCGCGATGCCGCTGACGATGACGGCGTCCGCGCCCATGTCCTCAAGGCGCTGCACCACCTCCACGATGTCCGGGTGGTGCGGCAGTTTCACGATCACGGGAACCTTGACCGCAGCCTCGAGGGCGCTCAATATCTCGGCCACATAGGGCCAGTTCTGCCAGCCGTAGCCGGGCACGTGAAAGGCGTGGAAAAGGGCCTCCACCGCGGCCGCCCCCTGCGCTTCAAAGAGGTGGGCCAACTCGGCCATTTTCTCAATCTCGGCGGCTACGCTGGAGCCGGCGTCACGCAGCACCTCCGGGTCCGTCACCGGTGACGGGCCGTTGAGAATGATTGGTATGCCGGCCCGCCGCCCCGCCGCCACCGCCATTTGAAAATCTGTCTCCAGCCACTGCTCCAGCGTGCGTACCACGCCGGGTCCGCCGGGCATCAGGGTATAGCCTTCGGACGGATTGGGGTCCGGGTCCCCGCGCAGGGAGTAGCCCCAGGCCCGAGCCGGTGAGACGTACTTGGCGAAATAGGGCAGCCGCCGCGTGAACATCACCTTGGTTTCCACCGCGCCGGGGTCCGCGCGCGGGATGGTGTACCGGCTGATCTTTTCGCCGCTGGCCCCGAACGGCCCGGCGGCGATGATGAGCGGGTTCTTTAGTGGCATGCCGCAGAGCACCACGCTGGTATCTGCATTTTCAGACCGGGCCATGACGCTGCCTTGCCTCCCTGACGCTGCTCAAGCGTCCAGTAGTTCTTCTGCCACGATGTCACGGTGACGGGCCGTATTGCCCAGGAAATGGTCCGCCATCCAGGCCCTGCGGTGATAAAGCCAGAGGTCGAATTCCCGGGAAAAACCGGGGCCCGCGAAGACGTGGGCGGCCTCGGCCCCGGCGCTGGCGTAGGCGCGGTTGGCGAGCACCTTGGCGATGGAAATCTCCAGCCGCGCGGGTAGGCCCTCGCTGAGGCGCCAGGCGGCCTCGGCGGCGGCCCAGCGGGCCTTGTCCAGGTCATTGACGATGTTGATCACCCGGTCCTGGATGCGCTGGTAACTGCCGATGAGCTGCCCGAACTGCACCCGTTCGTTGGCGTAGGCCACCGTGATCTGCAACAGGTATGCCACTCCGCCGACCACTTCGGCGCATTGCAAAACGGTGGCCGCGTCGAGCGCCGGGCGTAGCGCCGCCCACCCCTGGCCGACCTCGCCCACCAAGGCGCTGGCGGCCACCCGCACGTTATCCAGTACCACTTCGTAGAGTGGCTCCCCGATGGAACCCTGAAGGCGCTGGCGGGTGACTCCCGGGCTGCCGCTGTCGACGATGAAGAGGTTGATGCCAGCATCGGTGGCGCCCTCCGCGGTGCGTGCCGCCAGCAGCAGATGGTCCGCGGCGCCGGCATAAGGGACGTAAAGCTTGGTGCCGCTGAGCAAATAGTCCGCGTCCTGAGGCACCGCTCTGGTGCTGATGAATCCCGGTTCCCAACCGTAATCCGGTTCGTTCAGCGCCAGGCTGAAAATGGTCTCGCCGCTGGCGATGCCCTTGAGGAATCGCTCCTTTTGCGCGTCGTTACCGACGTGTTGCAGCGTCAGGCCCGAGAGCACCACCGAGGTCAAATGCGGGCCGGGGAAGAGGGCGCGCCCCATCTCCTCATAGATCACCGCCAGGTCCGCCACACTCAGGTCGTCACCACCATAAGCCTCCGGAAAGATTATGCTCGTCCAGCCCATGGCCGCGGTCTGGCGCCACAGTTCCGGCGGGAAGCCCAGGTCGCTTTCAGCGGCCTCACGCACCACCGATTTGGGGCAGGCATCGGTGATGAAATCCCGCGCCGCCTGACGTAGCATTTTCTGCGTTTCGGAGAGTGCGAATTCCATTTACTTGGGTCTCCTCGTGCCGGGCAGTCCCACCATTCGGGCGATGGTGATCTTGAGGGCCTCCGGCGTGCCGCCGCCGTGGGTTTGCAGCCCGTAGCGTTGCAGGAAATCCATCTTACCCGCCAGTACCTGCCACTTCGGTGAGGTCACGGTGCCCGCCGGCCCCAAGATGTCCAGGGTGGCCCGGGCCGCCAGGGGCAGAAATTCCTTGTAGAGCAGGTTATTCTGTAGTCCCTCGTAGCCGAAGGGGATGCCCTGACCCCCCTTCCAGAAGGAGCGCCAGAACAGCAAACGGCCAATCCGCAGTTCCATGTAGAGGTCCGCCAGGACGTGTCGCACGTGGGGGTCGTCCGCCAGGCGGCGCCCGCCGCGGTAGTTCTCTTTGCAGTAGTCGATCAGGTCCTCGAAGAGCTGGTAGGGTTGCAGGGAATAGAAACCGCCGCGCTCCCCGGCCAGCGATGCCTGGGCCGCCGCCCACCCTTGGTGCACCACCCCGATGACGTTGTCCGCGGCCACCGGCACATCGTCAAAGTGGATCACGTTGTGCCGGAACAGGCAGATGTCGGTCAGGGGTTCCCAGTTCAGGCCAAGGGCATCCGCGGGCACCATCAGCAGGGACAGGTTGTGGTGCCGCGCGGCCTCCGGGTCCGTCACCGCCAGCACCAGCAGGTAATCCACCGGGCGGTTGTGACCGCCGTAGATCTTGCCGCCGTTGATCACGAAGCTGCCGTCCGGCTGGACGGTGGCGCGGCACTGCACGCTGGCCAGGTCAGTGCCGGATTCGGACTCCGTGTAGCACTGCCAGGTGATGATCTCGCCGCGTCCGATTAGGGGCAGCCAGCGTTCTTGCTGTGCCGCGGTGCCGACCGCGAAGAGGGCGGCGCCGGTGAGCCAGGAGTTGTCGCAGAGCATCGGCATGCGGCGTCTACCGAAAACGTCGGTCAGTACTTCCAGTTCCTCGTTGTTCAGTTCGCCGCCGCCGTATTTCTTTTCGTACGAGGGGTGCAGCCAGCCCTTCGCCGCCAGCTTGGCCCGGAGGGCCACCGCCAGCACGTGGGTCTCATCATCGGACTCGTAGACATCGGCGGGCAGTTCATCATCCGGCGGGATGTGGGCGTCGAGCCAGGCGTTGACCTCGCGGCGGAATTCAACCTGGGCGCCGGTGTATCCAAA
>CAZPSW010000039.1:0-10092 GCA_964589255.1 uncultured Dehalococcoidales bacterium | reverse complement strand
GGTTGCTTAACGGCGTGCGCACGTCGAAGCTCCACGCCTGTTTCTTCACCAGGCTGGCACGCCCCAGCAGAGGTGCGAAGGTGGGGTGGCTGACGATCTCCGGCCACTTCGCCTTGAGGCCGCCGATGCGGTGTAGGGCGTCATCCATCACCCCGACCACGATGTTGCGCATGGTGGTCAGGCTGGGCACGGTGTAGGCCAGCAGGGAGTTCCCGGGAAAGGGGGACTCCAGACCGCCACAGATGTAGGCGGCACCGCCCCGGGCGGCGGCCAGCACGCGGCGTTGTGCCCCCATGCCGAGGCTGTCGGCGACGTGTGACGCCACCCCGTCGGCGGCGATCAGGTTGTCCGCCTCAAGAGTAGCGCGTCCACCCTCGTCACGGATGCTGAGGCGCACCCCGGTGGCGGTGTTTTCAGCGCTTTCCGCCATCGTGGCGAGGCGCACCTCCACCCCCGCCGCCAGTGCCTGTTCGTAGAGTTCGCGGCAGAAAACGTCCTTCTGGTAGAAGAAACCCCAGGGCGTGCCGCCCGGTTCGAAGCGGCTGATGGCATGGCCCCCCGGTGAAACGTGCAGCCAGTTCAAATAGGGTTTCAATTGGCCGCCGTATTCCAGCGTGAAACCGAGGTTGATATTATGAAAGCGGGTGGCGCTGGCGCCCATCTCCACGGTGATCGGGTCATTGTAGGTCTTGCCCCCGAAGAGCTGGCTGATGGGCTTGACATAAAGTATTTGGAGGCAGGCCGTGGTGAAGTCCCCGATGCGCTTGCGGCGCTCCACCAGGACGACTTTCATGCCGTCACGGGCGGCGGTCAGCGCCGCCATCAGCCCGCCGGGGCCACCGCCGGCCACGATCAGGTCGTACTTCACCGTGGGGTGACCGCCTTTGACAGTTTTTCGTGCAGCGCGGGGCGTTCCGCGGCGATCTGCGCCAGGCTGCCCGGCAGCATTGCCTGCGGGATGCCGGTGCGGCCCTGGAACAGCCCCCAGAGATAATCGATTTCCGCGTCGTCACATATCTTGGGCAGCGGGTACATGCGGCCCACCATTTTGGCGTAGGCCGGGGTGTTGAAGGCGAAGGCCCCCCGCCACCACTCCCGGTAGTCCCGGTAGCCGGAGGCGCCGTCCATTTCCGCCTCGATGGCCTTGACCGCCCGGTAGCCCGACGCCAGCGCGCCCTGTATCCAGGTCTCGTTGATCGCCCCGGCGTCCCCGGTGATGAGCACGTGGCCGGAAACCGGGTCACGGACGGGGTCCCGGAAGCCGCGTATCTTGCTGGTACCCTCTTTTTTCACGATTTTGGCGTGACGGAACATGCCGGCGTAACGCTGGTCCTCGATGAAAGCCTGTAATACCGCCGCCGGCGGCTTGTCACCGGCGACGCGGGCACCAAGCTTGACCATGCCCCGGTCCGCCAGCCCCAGCGCCACGAAACCGTCCGGGTTCAGGCTGGGGACGGTCCAGGTGAGCCAGGAGCAGGCGGCGTCCTGAAAACCGGTCTCGACGCCCTCCATGAGGTATTGCATGAAACTCAGCCGCCGCCCGGACCAGGCCTGGCGGTCCCGGTTGAAACCGGCCGTTTCCGCGATGCGTGAGCGTAACCCATCCGCGGCCACCAGTGTGCGCGCGGTGTGGACGCTGCCGTCGGAGAGCGTCAGGCGGACGCCACCCGGGGTGTTCTCCGCGGAGAGGCCCCTGGTGCCGGGTATGATCTCGGCACCGGCCCGCTCCGCCTGGCCCAGCAGGTCCCGTAGCAGCGTTTCCTTGTGGTAATAGAAACCCCATGGGCGCGCGTTTCGCGGGTAGCGGTTGACGGTCAGCCCGGACGGGGAGACGTGGTACCAGTTGAGGTATGGCCTCAGGGGGCCGCTATAGTCCAGGTGAAAGCCCGGCGCCGGGAAGTGCAGGCGCGTCAGGTCACTGCGTGATTCCACCGCCACCGGCTCGATGTAACCGTCCGAGAGCGGTCTGCCGCCGCCCTCGCCGGGATCACCGGAGGGGCTCAATTTGCGGGTGTAGAAAATCTGGCTGCACGCCCGGTCAACCCGGGTGAGGTCCCGTTTTTCCTCGAACAGCACCGTCTTCAGGCCGTCCGCGGCGGCGGCCGCCGCCGCCATCAGACCGGCGGGCCCACCGCCGACGATGATCGCGTCATACTTCATGCCGTCCGCACCCCGGCTACTCGAAGTCCTTTAGCAGTTTCTCGATGCTCTGGATGAAGAAGGCTCGCACCAGCGGGTTCTCGGAGAAGTTGTCGACCACCTCCGCGGGTAGGCCGACGAGGCTCTTCCAGGAACCTTCCTGGTCCCCCATGACATCCTCTGAGATGTGCCCTGAAGTGCTGATCATCAGCGAAATGAAGCGTACCCTGGTGCAGCCGGAGGCCTTGATCGCGGCCACGAAATCAGCCGTACCGGGAGGCCCGTGGAGAGTGCCGCAGTAGACGTTGGCGTAATTCTCCCGCAGGTAGTTGTCCATCTCTTTGAAGGCGTCGTTATACTCGAAGTTCTTGAAGACGCCGTGGCCGATGAACACGGTGGCCGTCTCTTTGCCGTCACCGAAGTCCGGCTCCAGGGCCTTGATCAGCTCGATGCGGTTCTCCGCCGAGGTCAGGAACGGCATCGCCACTTTTATGTCCATCTCGTGACGCGGGGCGTTGATCGCCGCCGCCGAGAAGCTCGATTCGTGCACCATCAACAGGTCCATGGCGGCCTTCTTGATGCCCACCGCGGCCAGTTCCGTGAGCAGTTTTTCCGCGCCCCACATCGGCACCCCGCGCTTGAAGTAGTACTTCTGGCCGCGCATTTGCAGGCCACGAATGGCGTAAGAGGCCTGCATCCCCCAGCAGACGTCGTGGTGGGGGAATTTCTCCCGCACCAGGGTGTCGATGTCCTCCATCTGCCGCTGGCCCACCGGGTCAGAGGTGCCGCCGTCAGCGATGATCACGATCACCGGCTGCGCCGGGTCCGCCTCCAGGATGAAGCCCTTGGGCGGCTTGTCCGGGTTCAACTGGCGCCACTTGGCCACCAGTTCCTTTTTCGTTTCCGGGTTGCCGGGGTCCGGCACGGCGGCGTCGACGGCGCAGACTTGGGCGCATTTTGGCTCCAGCCAGGCACCGACGCATTCGGTGCACTTGTCCCGCTCAATGACGAAGATGTCATCCGGGCCCTCGTGTATCGCCTCGTTGGGGCACTCGGACTCGCAGGCGGCGCAGGAAAGGCATTCCTTGGTAATTTTATAGGCCATTTATTCACTCCTTAAAGATAAGCTGTGCGGCGGGCTGTTTAGCTGGGCGCCACCGGTATTTTGACCTTGGCGTGTATCTCCGGCAATTCTTCCTGGAGCAGCGCCATGTTGCCCCCCACCGCGTCATTCAGCAGGGCGTGGAAGTGGTGATCCGCGATCCACCCGAAGAGGGTGTCGATCTCGGCGTCCTTGAGCATCACCGCCGGGGAGAGGTTACGCCGCGTGGCGGTGCGGTACTGCATGCTGTGGGAGGGGAAGGCCAGTTCCCAGTACCGGTTGTAGAATTCGTTGCCGGCCTCGCCGTCGAGGGCCATCTTGGTGGCGATGGCGGCCTTGTAACCGCCGGCGATGGCGCCCTTGATGGCGGTCTCGGCGTAGGCGGCATTGTCCCCAACGCAGATCAAAGAGCCGCGGGCCGGGTCCCAGATGTTGGTTTGCAGCGCCATGTTGCAGGAAATGCGGCTCACGATGTTGGAATTCTTGAACCAGGAAGCGAAGGGCGAATTGGTCATGAAATCCTGGATCACCTTGACCAGGTTCGCCGGGGAGTTGATCATGGCCTCAACCTGGATGTGGCGCAGACCGTGCGGCCAGGCGGAAACCAAAATGTAGCCGTGGTGCAGCGACGGTACCGCCACGTAGACGTGCTGCGTGTCCGGGTACGGTGAATCGATGCGGTCCAGCGCGCAGGAGAGGAATTTTAGGGCCGGCGGGCCGGTACGGCCCGCGTTCATGCCCAGCTTTTCCATGATCTGCGAAAAGGCGCCGTCGGCCAGTACCATGCGTCCCGCGGTGACCGTCTGCGTGCCGCCGTCGCCGGCGGCCGATGTCAGCGTACAGGTGACGCCGTCGTCACGGTTATCCACCGCGACGCACTTGGTGCCCGTAATCAGCTTCACTCCCAGCCCGAGGCACTCCTCGAGCAGGCCGGCGAGCAGAGCCTCTTTATCCAGCAGGTAGCCGTAATTTAATTCGTTGGAGTGGAAAAGGCTGAAGTTAGCGCCGTTCGGCGAGACCCACCTCGCGTTGTGCATCTGGTGCAGGCCTCCCTTGTAGAGGACTTCCACTTCCGGGTTGTGGATCAGAATCTTTGAAGTTTCCAGGTCCGTCTCGATGGTGCAGGTGGCGGCGCTGATGGCCTTGTCCGTGGGCACGATCGCGGAAGCGAAACCGCTACCTCCCATCTTCATCAACTGGGAGCAGAGACGCTTCATCTGCGCCGGGTCCTTTTTCTTCTCCACCAGCAGCGTCTTCAGACCCAGCTTGGCGGCCTCACGCGCCGCCGTCAGGCCACCCGGCCCGGCGCCGATCACAATCAGATCGTAATCCATGCTACACTCCTTTGTTCATATTGAAATTCCTACTTCACGAAACCGCCGGACCGCAGTTCCGGGAGTAGGTCCGAGAGGTCCAGCCGCGCCAGCCCGGCCTCGGTGAAGAGGCCCGTTTCCAGGTCCCAGCCGCGGTCAATGTAATAATCGTCCATCATGCGGTTGAAGAATTCCCGGTTCCCGGTTTCTCCCTTCAGGGCGATGACGCTGCCGTCCCGGCCCGGTAGTTTGTACTCCGGGTTCATCATCGAGAGGTGGATGTCATTCTCCATCGGGGTGTTGTAAAGGAATTCCTCAAGCTGGTCGTCAACGCGCCCGCGCCGCCCCTCGCGCAGGTAGATGGCGCGGCACTGGTTGAAGGCGCGGTCCCCGGATGCCAAAAAGCCCGCCTCGTCCATGTCCACCCCGGTGACGGCGCTGAAGATCCGGGCGTCGAGTTCCGGGTCCCCGACGCCGGTCTCGGAGTTCCCCGAAAGGTTGATCGGCCAGAACCAGTCACAGGCCACCATGTTCTCCTTGGCGTAGGTGCGGTTTTGCAGGCGCGCCGCGGCCTGCCCCTTGCCGTCCGGGCTGTCGAATTCCGCGGCCACTTCGCTGCCCCAGTAGAGTTTGGCCAGGTGGCGCAGCTTTGCCGTGGTCATAAAGCCCTTGCGCCCTTCGGTGGTGAGGTGGATCATCCACTGGATCATGGGCCGCGTGATCTCGTGCATCTGGGCCACCGAGTAGGTGGGTTCGGTGGCGTAGCAGGGGCCCAGCGTGAGGTAGAAGCGCGGGTCATGGCCCACCACCGAGAAACCGGTCTTGGAGACCTTGCCCTCGATCAGTTCTTCAACCCCCAGTTCCTTGGTGGCGCGGCGGGTGCCTTCCGCCAGCAGGTTCCCGATGCCGCGGCGATTGATGATGATATCCACCAGGTACTCGATCCACTCCGGGCTGCCCAGCTCGGCGGGGTCCAGGCCGGAAGCCACCGGGTCGATCGCGCCTCGCCTCAGGGCCTCGGGCAGCCAGTTGATCAGGAAGAGTAGTTGCAGCGCGCAGAGTCCATGCCGGTTCGCCAGCTGCGTGGCCAGGAAAGAGGCGCCACCCACCTTACCCGTCTTGTTCCTTTCCGAGGGGCTGTAGAAGGCGGCGGAGAAACAGGCGATACGGTAACCTTCGTCACCTTCCGGGGTGCGGTAGAGGCCACGCATGCAGGTGCCGATGCAACCGTAACAGAAGGAGCTTTTGACCCGCTCCAGGTCCTGACGCACCTCGGCGTGGTAGCGGCCCGATTCCGCGCCCTTGTTCAGCGATAGTATCTCCGCCACCACCTCTTTGAAGGGGCCGGGGCGGGCCACCGGCAGCATCGTCTGGCGGCCTCGCACCACGATCGCCTTCAGGTTCTTCGAGCCCATCACGGCGCCGAATCCCTTGGTCGCGGAAACGCCGCCGGAACCGATCACGTTGGCGAAGCGCACCAGGTTTTCCCCGGCCCTGCCGATGGTGGCCACCGAGGCCTCGGCGCCGTAGGCGGTTTGCAGGGAGTTGATCGTCTCAAAGGTGTCCCTGCCCCAGAGGTTGGCGGCGTCCTGGGTGGTGATGGCGCCGCCCGCCTCAATCACCATGATGACCGGCTTTGCGGCCGCGCCGACAATGTCCAGTCCATCCAGCCCGACCCACTTCAGGGAAGCCCCGAAGCGCCCGCCGAGGTTGCCCGCGGAGTACTGTTCCGGGGTGGCCAGCGGTGACTTGCTGACGATGACCCAGCGTGAGGCCGCGGTGGCGCGGATGCCGCCCAGCGGGCCGTTCATCAGGAACAGGTGGTTTTCCGGGTCAAAGGCCCCGACGCCGGCCCCCACCTGTTCCCAGTAGAGGCGGGTGGCGATGCCCTTGCCGCCGATGAAACGGGCGCTGTAGTCCAGCGTGCGCACGTCCGTCACGGTGCCATCACTGAGGTTCACCCGCAGTATCTTGCCGGCCCATCCGAAGGTGGTTGTCATTAAAAGTTGTCTCCTCTCAATCCCAGGTTGTTGCGCGTCACCGTTAATCCGATGACTGCAGTGGGCGCGGTACCAGCAGGTTCATTTCCTGCCCGTCACAGACGGCGGTGCCGCTGCCTTCCTTGGTGCAGAGAATCTCCGTGCCGCAGACCTCGCACTTGTAGCGCTTGCCCAGTTCGTTTGCCATGACTAACTCCATGGTTATTAGTGACCCGTAACCGGACCGGTCGCCGCCGCCGTACATCGCGGCGGCAGCGGCGGTGTTATTTTGCCACGTCCGGGGCCTTGCCGCCCTTCCAGAGGTCGCCCAGGAACTTCGCCATGATCTCGCGGTGCGGCTCGGTAGGCGTCATGTAGCGCCGTTCCGCGATCGCCTTGCGGTAGTTCGAGTAGTACTCGCTCCTCACCGGGAGGTTCTCCAGCCAGCGGTCAAAGTCCGGGAACGGCACGCTGATGGTCAGTTCCGGGTCCTCCAGGCCGATGTAATGGCGCCATTCGGTGTCACCGATGGAGAAAGTGGGCTTCCCGCTGGTGAAGGGCAGGCGCAGCGTGAAGGTGCAGCCGCCGTGGGAGCCGTAGCCCAGCATCATCTCGCCGGTGGGCCAGGTGTAGGCGCGCTGGATGACGTCCCCGTCCTGCGGGTTGCAGAAGATCAGCACCACGTCCGGGTCCGGGACGTTCTTCAGCAGGCCGATTTGTATCGCCTTGTACTTCTCCTTGGGGAACGGCGAGAGGCGTTTTTCTTCGCCCTCGTAGTACTTGGCCGCGGTCTCGGCGTCCTTGTGGCCCCGGGGGTCGCCGCTGAGGTGTGATTTGTGCACCTCGCCCCATTCCTTCTTGTTGCGCTCCTCGCGCAGACCGAAGCTCATCACGCCGCCGGCGCAGTAGCACTGCTCCTCGGTGAGATAGCGGGTCTCCTTGGTGATCAGGACCTCGCCGATGTTGGAGCAGATGCCGGGGAAGGCCCGGCCCTCGAATTTCGGCATGTCGGTGGGGATTTCCTTGAGTGCCTTCATGGCGATCAGGTCCTTCTTGATGCCCGGCAGGCTGGTGCGGATAATTGAGTCGACTTCTACGTTGTTCATGGTTCCTCCAAGATTATTTGTATTTTCAAAATGGCGGTCAATGGACCGACCCCGGTGAGTTGATGCGCCTGGCTACCTCCTCAAGTTAATCCGGGTTTAAATTCATATCAGGCTCCGGTGCCCACTACGCCTGCGCAGCAGCGCCACGGTCACCACAATGGCACACAGCATGAAGCCAATGATCTTGGTCTGCCATTCGGAGAATTCAAACAGGAAGCCCTGCGGCACGGCGAACAGGAAGCCACCGATAATTATCATTACCCGTTCCCACGGCTTCAACGTGCCCACCCCGAGCAGGTAGCCCTCCAGTCCAGAGGTCAGCAGCCAGAGACCGGTGCCCATCAGCAGCAGGGTATAGATCACCGTCAACCAGTGACTGTCCACGATCAGCAGCGCCGGCTGGTAGACGAAGAACCAAGGCACGATGGCGAGCACGATGCCCATACGCATCGCGGTCAGCACGGTCTTGCGTTCGTCCGCGCCGGCGATGGTGGCCGCCACGTAGGAGTAGACCGCCACCGGCATGGTGATACCGCCCAGACCGGCGTAGAAGATCAGGAAGAGGTGGATCGCGATCGGGTTGATGCCCGTCATCGAGGCCACCGCCGGCGCCATCGTCACCGCCAGGAAGAGATAGGCCACGCGCTGCAGACCCACCATGCCCATGAAGATGGAATAGAGCGCGCTGATGAGCAAGATCAGGTGCAGGTTGTCCGCCCCGAGCGATATCATCCAGTTGGTGATGGCGAAGGCCACTCCGGTCTTGTAGAGCCCCACCAGGATGAAGCTCAGCGCGAGGAAGATGGCGAGCCCGAAATTCGCCAGTCCGGCGGTATCGGCGAGGGCCGCCTCGAGGGTGCGCAGGCCACGTCGTCCGCTGGCGGCAAGGCCCATTTCTGGATCGTCACCGGCGCGCAGCTTGCGTACCACCCAACTGGTGACCAGCGCCGCCATCACCAGCCCCACCGTGTAGAGCGGGGTGATCACCCCGAGCCGCAGGAAGACCAGCCCCACCACCAGGAAAACGATCGCGGAAAGGTATATCCAGCCGTTTAACATGGTCCCCATAACAGACGGGATGTTTTCTCGCTCAAAGGCCCGCAGGTGGTTCTTGAAGGCGAAGCCGTCAACCTGGATGATGAGCCCGAAATAATAGAGCGCGGTGGGCAGGAAGGCGGCGATGACAACGTCGGAATACGTCACTCCGGCGATTACAATCATGAGGAAAATGGAGCCGCCGAGTACCGGCGGCATGGTGTCCGAGCCGCTAGAGGCGCAGGCCTCCACGGCGGCCGCGTAATGCGGCGGGTAACCCAGGCGTTTCATGGCCGGGATGGTGAAGGCGCCCGTGGTGGCGATGTTGGCGATGGCGCTGCCGGTGAGACTGCCGAAGAACCCGCTGGCCAGTACCGCCACCTTGGCCGGGCCGCCGCGGTAGCGGCCACCGAGACCGACCGCGAGGTCCATGAAGAACTGGCCGCCGCCGAGCGCCGTCATCGCCCCGGCGAAGAGGAAGAAGGGCAGTATCACCTCGCCGATGATCTGCGCCGGCAGCCCCAGCAGGCCGTCGGCGCCGTAGGCGAAGTTGCCCATCAACTGCCTCAGGGTCAGCGGCACGCCGTAGAAAACGCCCGGCAGGTCCCCGGCGAATAGCGGGTAGATGATGCAGAACGCGAGCAGGATCAGAAAACCCCAGCCGGCGACGCGGCGTCCCGCCTCCAGCGTCACGCCGCCGAGCACCACCGCCAGAGCGAAGTGCAGCGGCGTCGGCGCCGTGTCCCACATGCGGGCGGCAATCACCTCGTGGTTGATCAGCAGGTAGATGAAGATTCCCCATAGGGTGACGGATAAAACGTAGTCGTACCATTGGGGCGGTTTCATCTTGGTGGCCTTGGTGGCGCCCAGCCCCATCATGATGTTGAAACCGAGCACGGCGAAGAGCAGGAAGGCGTAGAAGGTGCCGCTGAGCATGCGCCCGCCGACGGGAATCCCGAACCAGTGGAGCACGTAGAGCACCAGCGCCGCCACCGTACCACCGATGAAGATGACCTTCACCGGCAGCGGCATGAAGCGGTACCGGCTCATCATGCCGGGTGCCGGGGCTTTCTTTTTGGTAAATACGGCCTGCATTTATGGCGTTCCCGGGCCGGTGGTAGCCAGCCGTGCGGCGCGTTTTACAGCGCGCGGCGGTGGGGTCCCCCGGCTGTCTGCGGTATCCAACGTTATGGTCTTCTGATCTCGGTATAGGTGGTGGCCACGGTGGTCTGGCCGTCCTTGGTGACGGTGATCTCCACCCTGGCGACGCCCTCGATGATGTGGCCCAACTCGCCGTTGAAGACTACTTTGCCATCAGCCTCGGCGGTCTTTTTATCGCGGTCACGGAAGGGGATGAAGGCCTCCCGCTGGTCGGAGAACCACATCCGGATCGTCGCCTCGGCGCCGGGTTCGGTGGT
>CAZPSW010000038.1:0-10203 GCA_964589255.1 uncultured Dehalococcoidales bacterium | reverse complement strand
TACATCCTCCACAGCGGCTGGCGGGGCAAGGTTTATCCGGTCAACCCCACCAAGGAGACCATCCTGGGCCACAAGGCCTACCCCAGCATCACGGAAATCCCTGACCCGGTTGATGCCGCGGTGATCGTGATCGCCGCCAAGGCGGTGCCCGGCGTGATGCAGCAATGCGCCGACAAGGGCGTGAAGGCGGTCATGATCGGCGTCTCCGGTTTCGCCGAATTAAACGAAACGGGTAAGGCCCTCCAGGACGAGATCGAGGCCATCGCCAATAAAAACGGTATCCGCATCGTCGGCCCCAACACCAACGGCTACATGAACGTGCTGGACCGCGTTACGCTGGGGTATTCTTACGCGCAGGAAGTGGTCAAACCGGGCCGGGTGGCCTACGTCTCGGGCTCCGGCGCGCTGATCAGCGCCACCGTGCCGCGTTTCGCCAAACGCAACGTCGGGCTGCGGGCTTACGTTGGTGCCGGGAACCAGGCCAACCTGGAACTCTGTGATTATGCCGCCTACTTCCTCGAGGACCCCGAGGTGGACGTCATCTCGATGTACGTTGAGGGATTCAAGACCCCGGCCAAATTCCTCGACCTCGCGGACCGCGCCCTGGCGGCGGGCAAACCGATCACCATCCTCAAGGTGGGCCGGTCGGAACTATCAGCCCGGGCGGTCATGGGCCACACCGGGGCGCTGGTGGGTTCGGACGCGGTCTTCGAGGCCATTTGCCGCCAGTACGGCATCGCCCGTGTCGATGATTTCGACGAATTGATCGCGGTCACCGCCACGCTGGCGCGTTACCGCGCCGCGCCGGGCAACCGCATCGGGGTGATCTCCAGTTCCGGCGGCGCCATCAGCATCATCGCCGATCATTGCGCCCCGTTCGACCTGGAGTTTTCGGACCTCACCGCGAAGACCAAGGCGGAAGCGATCAAGGTCTTACCGGCCTACGGCGAATTCGGCAACCCCTTCGACATCGCCGCCGCCGGGGCCACCGCGCCGCGTGATCCGGACCTTTCCCGGGCGGCCGTACAGTTCGTGCTCAACGACCCGAATATCGACATCCTGGTGACCACCATTCACCCCATGGACAAGCGGGGCACGTTTAATTACCTCCAGGCAGTGGTGGAAGCCGCCGCCAGCAGCCCCAAGCCGATCATCATGTTCTGCCCCATGGGCGGACTGCGCGAAGACGAGGAAGAAATCCTGGTGCAGGGGGGCACGCCGGTGGTGCATGACGGCGCGGAACTGGCGGTGGCGCTGGTGGGCCTGCAACGCTTCAGCGATGCCCGGAAGCGGTATCAGGCCAGCCAAAAAGAGACATCTCCCGCCACCCTCGCGGCAGACGTGTTGGCGGTCAAGACTAAGCTCGCCGCGGGCGGTAAATCACTGACCGAACACCAGGCTAAGGAACTGCTGGCCGCTTACGGCATCCCGGTCACCCGGGAGGCCCCGGCCACCACCACGACGCAGGCGGTACAGATCGCCACGGAGATCGGTTACCCGGTGGTGCTCAAGGTGGATTCGCCGGACATCCTGCACAAGACCGAGGCCGGTGCCATCCGCCTGAAACTGGCTGATGCGGCTGCCGTCAGCACTGTTTTCGAGGAAATCATCGCCAGCGCCCGGCAGTACGCGCCAAAGGCGGACATCAGGGGCGTGCTGGTGCAGGAAATGGCGGGCACGGGACGTGAAATGATGCTCGGGGTCTCGGTGGACCCGGATTTCGGACCGATGGTCGTCTTCGGTCTCGGCGGCATCATGGTTGAGGTGCTCGGGGACGTCACCATGCGGGTGGTGCCGGTGAGCCGCCTCGATGCTACCGCCATGATCCGGGAGATCAGGAGCCGTGACCTGCTGGAACCGTTCCGTGGCCTGGCGGAGGCGGATAAAGCGGCCATCGTGGACACCATCGTGAAGCTGTCCCGGTTGGCCGAGGACCTGGGGGATGTCATCTCCGAGATCGACATCAACCCGCTGCTGGTATTTGAAAAGGGCGCCGGCGTGTTAGCGGTGGACGCCCTGGTGACCCTGAAATAAGGAGGACGCCGAAGATGGCCGGAAAAGACATCACCAGCCTGCGCGGCACCCTGGATTGGCTCCGTGAGCGGCAGGAAGTGCTCAGCGTCAGCGGCGAGGTCGATCCCCACCTGGAAATGGCCGGTATTTCCAAGGCGCTGGACAATGGCCCGGCGCTCCTCTTTGAGAACATCACGGGTTATCCCGGCCAGCGCGCCGTGAGTTCACTCTTCTCCCGTTTTGAACGGGTGGCCGCTATGTTTGAGGTGGATGACCCCAAAAAACTCAAATTCAAGGGGTTGGAGGCACTAAAAAACCCGCTGCCTCCCAGCGTTGTCGACAGCGCGCCCTGCCAGGAAGTCGTCATAACCGCGGACATTGACGTGCCCGCCACGTTGCCCCTGCTGCGCTACACCGCGGACGACGCCGGACGCATCATTGGCGGTGGCGCGGTACTTATCAGTGGTGAGGACATCGGCCACTGCGTGACCTATAAGCGGATGCACTTCCGCGAAAAGGACTGGGCCACCATGGCCTTCAACCCCGGCAGCCACTTCGAGCATTTCATCCTGGAGCGGCGCCAGGCGCGGCAGAATTTACCACTCACGGTCAACATCGGCACCTCACCCGCCGTCGGCATCGTGGCCGGGGGTGGCGGCATCCCGCAGCTGGTGCCCCACGGTAGCGACGAATTGGCCATCGCGGGACGGTTGCAAAACGCGGCGGTGGAGATCGTCAAAGCGAAAACGGTTGATGCCTGGGCCCTGGCTGACGCCGAATGGGTCATCGAGGGTTACGTCGACACCTCGCAGGTGGTCTGGGAGAACGAGGCCGGGGAGCAAAACCCCAAGGAATTCCAGACCTTCTTCCCGGAGAGCATGGGCCACGTCGGGCGCGCCCGTACCACCTACAAGTTCGTTGCCACCGCCATCACCCACCACGAAGACAGGCCCATCTTCTACGCGCCGCTGGCGCATACCTTCGAGTACCTGCCGATGGCCTCAATGGCCAACGAAGCGGCCCTCTTCGACGTGCTCAGCAAGCAGTGGCCGGGGCTCATCGTCGATGTCAATCACCTGCCGGCAATGATGGGACCGTTGGGCATGGTGGTGCAGCTGCACAAGCGCCGGGAGCGTGATGAGCGCAGCATCCGGGACATCATGCTGCTATGCTTCGCCACCTGCCCGTCACTGCGCATGGTGGTGCTGGCGGACAACGACGTTGATATCTATGATGCCAACGACGTGCTCTGGGCGATGGTCACCCGTTGTGACGCGGGCGAGGCGATGATGGTGCTGCCGCCCAGTGGTAACTGGTCTTCGAACCGGGTGCGGCCCATCAGCCCCTCGACGCCGAAGCACCGCGTCGGTTTTGACTGCACCGTGCCGGTGGCGGACCGGGTGCAGTTCAACCGCGGTGAATTCGCGGCAGTGGAACTCGGAAAGTGGTTCAGTGCGGAGGAGATCGAGCGGGTCAGGGCGATGCAGAGCGAGTACGCCAGGGTGCTGGCGCAGAAGCGGGTCTAGGGCTGCCTGGCCGGGGGAATAGTTTTATAAGGGGCTGCGCCCCTTGAACCCCTTTGGCTTCGCGCCATCCCGCCCCTGAAAGGGGAAATCAGTCCGCTTCAGTCAGGCGCTGGTAGTATTCTCGCACCGTCTCCACGTCACTCAGGTGGGAGATAATCACCACCACTTCCAATTCGCCGTGATGGCGCGGGTAGTCCCCGTCCCGGATCATGGCGCGGGTGGTGATGTCCCGCAGGTGATTGCCGATCTCTTTCACCAGGCTGACGCTGATCTGCCCCGGCGGGCCGGTGATGAGGAAGGCGGCCCGCGCGGCATCGGCGGCACGGCAGTGCACGCTGAGGTCGTTGATGGCGTCGTCCACCAGCATCACGCCGCGCCCGTCCTGCGGCGCTGCTTTGCGCAGCAGATTGAAACGGGGCAGCGGCAGCGTCCCTTTTCCCAGTGCGGTCCAGCCGGAAAGAATCTGTATCAGGTCACCGGCGTCAAGGTTTTTTGCGCCGACGAATTTTGCCTTCTTTTCCTCACCCACGCTGAGCACGTTGTAAAACGGCGCCACCATCAGCCGGTTCAGTTGCTGCCAATCCTCACGCAGGGAATATTCCCGCTGCGCGTACCGCTGGTTGTCCTGCAGGATCACCGCGTCCGCCACCGCGTAGACTGATTTCAGGCACACGGCGGTATTACGAGCGGTCCGCGTCTGGCCCCGTAGCTCATCCTCGAAGGGGAGTGCCACCATGGCGAAAATGGGGGTGGTTTCGTAGCGTTCCCGGATGGCACTGATCGCGATGGCGGCGGTGCCGGAACCGGTGCCGCCGCCGGTGGCAGTGAGAACCAGGAAGGCGTCGGCTTCGGAGATGGTGCGGTCGGTACGCATCGCGTCGAGTAGGGCGTCGGTGGAGTCCCGGGCGATGCCGGCGGCCAGCGCATTGTTGCCCGCCAGACCGTGGCCACTGGTCTGGCGCGCCCCGATCAGGACGCGGTGCTGATAATCAAACTTGATGTGCTTCAGCTCCGCGAGGTCACCGGCATCGGTATCGGCGACGAAGGCATCGGTGACCACCCGGATGCCGCGGCCACCACGGGCGTTCTTGTTTATACGGGCGAATTCGTCGGCCAGGCGGCCACCGGCGCGCCCGAAGCCAAAGACGATCAGTTTCATACCTGCCCCTGCCCGCGCGCATACCTCTTACGGCGGCGCGGAATTGCCACCATTATACACTTTTAAGGAGCTTTGCCAAGGGCGTCGGGAAAAATGCCGGGATATGTCTGGGGCGGCCCCGGAGGGCTCAGGCCAGGACGTCGTGCACGCGCCCGCAGTGGGGGCACTTGACCTTTGGCTGGCGGTAGCCCGGCGGGATGCGCAGGCGCGTACCGCACTCACAGTCCAGCGTGCGGTACTTGTTGACGCTCCAGAGCGCTGCCGAGGCCTCGCGGGTACGCTTCACGTGGTCCGCTTTCTCCGCCGCCGTCTCCACGGTGGCCTGGCGCAGGGGCACCGTGGCCGCCCCCGCCAGCGCGGTGGCCGGTATCACGTGACCGCCGCCGCGGTGTGCCCCGGCGTAGGCCACTTCGTAATCCCCGAGGCCACCACCACCCATGTTGCGCAATATCTGGATACGTTCCGATATCGGCGGGTGGGTGCTGCTGAGGTTGGTGGCGGCGCGTCCCTTGGCGCGGAACGGATTGATGATGTACATTGGCGCGGTGGCTTTGTTGGCGGCTTTTAACGGCGCCGTGGAACCGGCGATCTTTTCCAGTGCCGAGGCCAGCCCCTCCGGGTAACGCGTGTAAAGCGCCCCGGTGGCATCCGCCAGGTATTCGCGGCGGCGGGAGATGGCGTAGTAGATCAGCTGGGCGAAGATCGGGGCCAAAATCGCCAGCACGATGGCCACGATCATGATGATGGCGGCCCCGCCACCACCCCCGCCGGAACCGCGGGAACGCCCGCCCATGCCGCCGAAGAGCATGATGCGTGAGCCGTACCAGGCCAGTATCACGATGCTGCCCAGCAGGATGCCGGCCATCACCATCAGCAGCACGTCCCGGTTCTTGACGTGGGCCATTTCGTGGGCGATGACGCCCTGGAGCTCGTCCCGGTTGAGGTGCGCCAGCAGCCCGCTGGTGACCGCCACCGCGGCGCGTTTTGGATCCCGTCCGGTGGCGAAGGCGTTAAGCGCCGGGTCATCGATGATATAGATGTCCGGCATTCTCTCCAGGCCGGAGGCGATCTGCATCTCCTCGACGATGTTCCAGAGGCGCGGGTGGTCCGCCTTCCTGATCTTGCGGGCGCGGTTCATGGAGAGCATCAGGCCATCCCCCTGGAAGTAGCCAACGAGGTTCATGATGAGCCAGATGATGGCGGCGATGATGAGGCCGCCGGTGCCGTTACCCATCAGGCCGTAGCCCAGGGCGTAACCGACGCCGAGCAGCAGCGCGCCCATGAAGAACACCAGCATCACCGAGCGTATCTGATTGGACCGGATCTGCTCCCACATTTAACTAAAACTCACCTTGGGGGCCTCGCGCTGCGCTTCTTCCGTGAGCTCAAAGAATTCACTGGAGACGAAGCGGAACATGCCGGCGATGATATTCGAGGGGAACATCTGTGTCTGGTCGTTGTAGCGCTTCACCGAGTCATTGTAGTACTGGCGCGCGAAGCTGATCTTGTTCTCCGTGGAGGTTAGTTCTTCCTGTAGCGCCAGGAAGTTCTGATTCGCCTTCAGGTCCGGGTAGTTTTCCACCACCATCAGCAGCCGGGAGAGGGCCCCGGAGAGCTCACCCTCAAGCTTGGAGCGTTCGCCGACGCCGGCGTTCTGCCCCGAGGCCGCCTGCGCCAGGTTGCGCGCTTTGGTCACCGAATCCAGCGTATCCCGCTCGTGAGTGGTGTAACCCTTGACCGTTTCCACCAGGTTGGGGATCAGGTCGTAACGCCGTTTCAGCTGTACGTCAATCTGTGCCCAGGCATTCTTCACGCCGTTGCGCATGCGTACCAGGTGGTTGTACATGCCGACGATCCAGCCCCCCACCACCAGGACCACCGCCACCACGATTCCAATGATCGCACCAGTGCTCATATTGACCTCCTTATGCCCGCTTATTCGGGGTTGTGGATGACTTCACCGAGGTAACCGATGACCTGGTCTTCCGCGTCCAGCGTGACGCCGTGTGCCGCCGCCAGGTGTTTCATCAGGGCCACCACCTCACCGCCGTCGAACCACAGGCCATGTCCCTGCTCACAGGTGTCAATGATGGTCTCCGGTTGATGGCCCAGGCAGACCTTTTTCATCTTCCGGGCGCAGACGGGACAGCGGCGCTTCTTTTCATTTGTCTTGGCCGTGGCGCGGCTATTGACGTCGGCGATGAAGGCCGCCGCCGCGGTGAGGTCACGGGACTCCATCAGGAGTTCCAACTCGCCCCCGTCGAACCAGACGCCATGACATTCGGTGCAGTAGTCCAGTTCAATATCGTGGTGCTCCACCACGATCATGTCGGCCTTGCAGGTGGGACAAATCATAAGCCTGACCTCTAATGCCAGATTAGTCTAGGGAGACGGGCGGGGTTTGTCAACCGTTTTCGCGCCGGGTCAGGCGCTGAGCAGGGTGACGCGGGTATTGTCCGGCAGGTTGCTCTTGGTCACTACCAGCTTGTTCAGCGGTTCCACGTCCTTGGCCCCGAACTCGCCCAGGAACTTGTCCACCGTGTCCAGGTGGGAGTCTGATGAGGCGGTGCCGTAATGCATCGGGATCACGATCTTGGGTTCCAGCTTACGCACCTGCTCCGCCGCCTGGGCCGCGGCCAGCGTGGAGACACCGCCCACCGGGATCAGCAGCACGTCAATCTCGTCGACGTCCTCCAACTGGTCGGTGGTCATCAGGTGGCCGATGTCCCCCATGTGGCAGATGGTGATCTCGTCGATCTCGTAGATGTAGACGGTGTTCTTGCCCCTTTCACTGCCCCCCGTGGCGTCGTGGAAGGTGGCCACGCCAAGGAGCAGCACGCCGCCGATCTCGTATTCACCGGGGCCACTGACAACCCTGGGTTCGCCGCTCACGGCGGCCGCGTTGTGGTGCCCCGGATGGTCGTGACTCAGCGTCACGATGTGGGCACTTTGGTTGCCGATATCACGCCCGGGCGCCACGGAAAACGGGTCCGTGATGATCGTCGTTTCAGCGCCCTTTAACTTAAAACACGAATGGCCGAGCCAGGTAATTTCCACGTCCTCAATATAACACAGCCCCGGCTACCGGTCAACGCGAAAGAGTGCCGCCAAAGCCTTGACAAATGAGTCTCAATATTGTTTAATAAGAATAGTTAGCAGTCAAAGGTGGCGAGTGCTAAAATGCCGGAAAACAGATATTTTCAGTATGACGTGATCTCACCACGGGCGGCCCGGGTGCTACGTTCTATCATTGGGCAGTACATCCTGCGGGCGGTGCCGGTGCCGTCGCAAAGCCTGATCAATGACACTGACCTGGAGGTCAGTTCGGCGACGATACGCAACGACATGGCGGTGCTGGAGCGCGAGGGCTTCATCCGGCGACCGCACATCTCGGCGGGCAGCGTGCCTTCGGACAAGGGCTACCGCTTTTACGTTGAGTCTCTCGATCAGATTGGGCTGCCGCTGGCGGAGCAGCGCTACATCAGCCACACCTTTCACCAGGTGGAGCGTGACCTCGACGAGTGGCTGCGCCTGGCGGTGACGCTGCTGGCGCGGCAGGTGCAGAACCTGGCGCTGGTGACCGCGCCGCGGGCGCGTTACTGCCGCTTCAAGTTGATTGACGCCGTCATCATCGGCGAAAGGCTGGTGCGCCTGGTACTGATCCTGCACGGCGCCCGCGTCAGGCAGCAACTGGTGCCACTGGTGCCGGGCAGCGTCAGCGGCGAAACGCTGGGCGCCGCGGTGGCCCATATCAATGCCGTCTTCGAAGGGCGGAAACGCACCGATATCGAGGCTGCCGCAGAGAATTTGTCCCCCTTAGAGCAGCAGCTCCAGGGCTGTATCACCGATTTAATGCGCGCCGAAGATGAAATGCAATACGAGGACCCGTTCCTCGACGGGCTGCACCTGATGCTGGCGCAGCCGGAGTTTCACCAGGGGCAGCAGCTGCAGACACTGATGCAGCTCATCGAGCACCGCCGCCTGGTGGAAACGATCCTGCCGCCGGGCCCCGGGGGTGACGCCATCCAGGTGGTCATCGGCGGCGAAAACCAGCACGCGGCGGTCAGGGAATATACCGTGGTGCTGGGCCGTTACGGCCTCGGTGACGAGGCCAGCGGGGCGGTCGGCGTAGTGGGGCCGACGCGTATGCCCTACGCGCGCACCATTTCCACGGTGCGTTACCTGGTAAACCTGCTCAGCGAACTGATCGCGGAGCTTTACGGCAGACCGGGGGCGAATTCCGAGGATAACCGGGAGGGGAGGTAGGCGATGCCGGAAGGTACCGGAGAGCGAGCCGGCGGTGGCAAGCGGGCCACGGAACTGGCGGCGCTGAAAGAACAGATTGAGGAACTGCGCCTCAAAGCGGAGGAGAATTTCACCGGTTGGCAGCGTACCCAGGCGGACTTTGAGAATTACCGCAAGCGCGTGGAACAGGAGCGGAATGAACTCGGAGACCTGGCCCGCGGCGGCCTGGTGATGGCATTACTGCCGTTTCTCGATGACCTGGAACGGGCGCTCAGCGCGATTCCGGTTGCCGCCGCGGAGGAAAGCTGGGTGGAGGGCATCCGCATGATCGCGCATAAATTCTATAACATTCTCACCGCCCAGGGCATCTCGCCGATCAAGGCGCTCGAAGAAGTATTCGACCCGAACTACCACGAGGCGGTGATGCAGACACCGGGCCAGGACGGTGTGGTGCTGGAAGAGTTTGAGCGGGGGTATTTATTCCACGGCCGGGTGCTGCGCTTCAGCAAGGTAGCGGTGGGCAACGGGGAGACGGTGGCCGCTGACGGCCTCGAGGATTCCCCCGACGAGCGGAGCGACTAGAAAGGACATAACGTCACCTTGAGGTGATGGGGAGGTAACAAAGTGGGTAAAGCAGTCGGTATTGATTTAGGAACTACCAACAGCGAAGTGGCCGTGATGCAGGGCGGCGAACCGGTGGTGATCCCTTCCGCTGAAGGGGGCAACCTGGTGCCGTCGGTGGTGGCCATGAGCAAGAACGATGAAAGGCTGGTGGGACAGATCGCGAAGCGGCAGGCCATCACCAACCCGGACAACACGATTCATTCCATCAAGCGCTTCATGGGGCGCAAGTGGGACGAGCCGGCGGGGCGCGAACTTCCCATCGAGGAAGACGCCAAGCGCAAGACCTACAAGGTGGCCAAGGGCGCCAGTGGAGACACCCGCGTCACCATGGGCAGCAAGGACTACAGCCCTCCGGAAATCTCGGCCATGATATTGCAAAAACTGAAGGCGGACGCCGAGGCCTACCTCGGGGAGAAGGTCAGCGACGCCGTGATTACGGTGCCGGCCTACTTCAATGACGCCCAGCGCCAGGCCACCAAAGACGCCGGCGGCATCGCCGGGCTCAACGTGCTGCGCATCATCAACGAGCCCACCGCGGCCTCGCTGGCATATGGCCTGGACAAGAAAAAGGACGAGACGATCGCGGTCTATGACCTGGGCGGCGGCACCTTCGACATCTCCATCCTGGAGATCGGC
>CAZPSW010000037.1:977-10280 GCA_964589255.1 uncultured Dehalococcoidales bacterium | reverse complement strand
TCGTGGTGCCGGTGGTAGAGGCAGAGGTCCACCCCCAGCCGCCGTTGGATGAAGGGCAGGTCAAAGCGGCTGCCGTTATAGGTGTATATCGTCTCCACGCCTTCCAGGGCCAGGCGCAGGGCGTCCGGTTTGATCTCGTCGCCCATCAGTTGCACTATGCGGCCATCGCCGTCCTCATCAAGGTAGATACCGATCACGGTGATTTGCTGGTTGAAGTCAATGCCGGTGGTCTCGATGTCAAGGTAGGCGTCAGTCATTTCCCCCCGCGTCGATATCATACCACGGTGCTGGCGACAGGGGGCTTTGGCCGGGTGAAACCCCTTTGTTCCCACTCGAACCGGAACCACTGGGGATCAAGGGGATGGGGCACCCCAAAACAAAACGTCCGAGGGAATTTACACCGGCGGGATGCCTAATTCCGGGGTGTTTTCGCGGCCTGGCGATTGATGCCGAGCCGCATCGAGGTATGGTCCCGCCCGGCGTGGAAGTTGAGCCAGGAAGGCGTTTCCCATAGTTCCCAGTTTACCGGCGGCACCACGTTTTCCGCAATCGTATCCTCGTCGTGGGTGGCCCGTAGCCGCCGGTAGGCCTTGACCCAGATGCACTTCCGTTCTTTGGGGTAGACCTCGCACCAGCCGTGATACGAGCCGCCGCAGGGGCCGTTACGCTGGTTCTTGGGGCACTGCGAGAGGGGGCAGAGATAGGCCACGTCAACCAGGCTGCAATCACCGCAGTCCATACAGTCGAAGAGGAACACCTTGATGATGCGTTCAAACCAGCCGAAGACGCGGCGCGACAACGCGCCGCGATCGATGCGCCGGGCCAGTCCGTGGAACACCTTGAAGACCAGGCTCCGGGGATCGAATATCAGCGGGTGCGCCAGGTAACTGAACCAGAATATCGGCGGCGCTTTGGGTTTTGTACGGTGCGCGGTGGGCGCCTCCAGGTTGAGCCCGGTGGCCGGATCCCGTTCAAAGTAATAGGCACCGCCCGGTTGCGGGAAGTTGAAGCCCGCGAGCAGGGATTGCCAGTCCCTCGCCAGTGCCTCGCCACGCACCACCACCTGGGCCACCGTCTGGTAACTGATGTTGTGGCCGCCGATGTGGGCGCCGGCATAACCCAGACCACGGGCGACGGCGTACATTTTGGCGGCCCGCTCCACGCGGGCGGATTTGCCCCGATCTGGCTGCCCGGTCTCGGCTTCCAGTTCGCCAACCAGAGTATCGGTAACGACGCAGCCGGGAATGCGGTTCGCCTGTATCACCCGGGCGGAACCGAGCGGCATGACGTAGATGTTGGCGATCACCGGCAGGTCATAATGGTGCATTTTCAGCCAGAGCATCAATTCGTGCATCTTCCGCGCGTCGAAGCCGATCTGCGAGATGATGAAATCTGCCCCCGCGGCGATCTTTTTCTGGAGCTTGTAGTACTGCCCCTGGAGTTCGCTCTCCTCTGCCTTGAAGGGGGAAACGGCGACGCCGGCGAAGAAGTCCGTCGGGGCCAGTACTCTGGCTTTGCCAAAGACCTCGTAGTCCAGGCCCCGGTTCATACTGCTGATGAGTTGTAGGATGTGCACCGGGTCAACGTCAAAAACGGGCCGGGCCTGGCCCCCGAAACCCAGCTCTGAGGGATAATCACCGGTCAGCGCCAGGACGTTGCGGATGCCGCCGGCGGCCAGGCTGAAGAGCATTGATTCCAGCTGGTTGCGGTTCCTGTCCCGGCTGGTGAGGTGTATCAACGGCTCGATGCCGGCGTTTTTGATCTCGTGGCCCAGCAGTTCGGTGTTGATCGCGGGGTTGCCGCCGGGGCTGTCGGTCACGCTGATGGCGCTTACCAAACCACCGCCGGCCGCCAACCGGGCATCCTCGATGACATCTTCTTGGGCGATCTCAAAGGCACCACGGCCCGGTACCTGCTCCCAGGTGACGGCGAAGCGGTCCGGATCGAGCAGTGCCTGGCGCAGCGGGTTGGCGCTGTCTCGGAGGCGCTGTTGCAACACCTCGCGCAGGCGTGAAGCCGCTGCCGCGGGCAGGGTCACGTATTCCGGCGATGGAATCAGGGCACGCTCCTCGGCGGCGAGCGCGTTTTCCGGGTGACCAGGTGTCTCCAACGCCACCACCAACCGCGGGATGTGCTTCGTGATCCAGCCCTCGCGCAGACGGTGATACATGGCCGGGGTGGCGCCCGCCGGCGCCAGGTATCCCAGCACGATCAGTAGCGGTATTTCACGGCGGGCCAGCTCCAGCCCCCGGGCGGCGTCCGCGGCGTGGCTCACCTCCAGGGTGCCTGGCACCGCCTGACGCACCAGCGCCACCAGGTCCGGCGAACTGCTGATGACGAGGATCCTTTCCGTTTCTACGTGCCGCAGCATGGCCACCTCTGCCGCTATTCTACTCCCTGTCAGGGCGCGTGGCTACAGGTGGGCTGGTCCCAGCAGTTCGCCCTGCTGCACTACCAGCGGGAGTTGAGGGCCGCGGACCGCATCTCGGATACCGCCTACGTCGGTGGTGTTTTCGGGCGTATCACGCCGGTGATCGCCGATCAAAACCTGGGCCACGCCGCATCAGGCCCCCCCCGCCTGGTCTATATCTACCGGAACGAGTTGAGCATCAGGCTCATCACCAGGCACCACTTCGCCGGCATTGACGCCGCCCGGTGGGTGGGTAGCGCCGTCTGTGCCCAGGCCATCCGGGATCTCGGGGCCGGCGCCGGTTTGCGCTGCAGCAGCCATAGCGTCACCGCCCAGGGCAGACCGCTGGCGCGCGTCAACGGCCATCAAATCCAGGGGGTCATGCTGAGCCTGGCGATACTCACGTTGGACCTTGATGACAACTCCGGGGCGGCCTCTTCGGAGGACCCCGGGGCGGGGCCGCGGGGCACATCACTGCGGGAGGTGCTGGGTTACGCCGTGACACCGCAAACGGTGATGGCGGCGGTGCACCACTGCGTGCAGTGGGTTTTCAACACCGGTGCCGTCACTACGCTGCTCAGTGAACGCGAACTCAACCCCATCAGGTAACCGAACCACTCGCCAGCGGGGCCGCAGCAGATGCTGCGGCCCCGTTTTTCATTGTAAAGATGGTTGTCAGCCTGGGGCGGCGGTGCTAAGGTTAAAAGAGAATAGCGGGAGAGAAAATGGGAAAAGATCACTTATTTCGAGAAACCGGGCGCGGCCAATACCGAGACGGCACTGCGCCTGGCACGCCAGCGCGCCGACGCCGTGGGCATACGACAGGTCGTGATCGCCTCAACTTGGGGCGATACCGCGCTCCAGGCGCTACCTGTCTTCGAGGGTTTTAAGATCGCGGTGGTGGGCATCGTGATCGGCCCCAAGGAACACGCCAAGGAGGATACCGTGGTGCGCGCCTTTCCCTCGGAAGTGAAAAAAGCGGTGGTAGCGGCCGGCGGCACCGTGCTCAACGCCACCCACGTCTTCGGCGGCGTTACCCGCGCGCTCCGGGAGCAGATGAACTGGAGCGCCAACCCCATCAGCTTGGTGGGGGCCGCCCTGCGCGTCTTTGGGCGCGGCATGAAGGTGGCCTTGGAAGTGTCCATGATGGCCACCGACGCCGGTATGCTGGATCCGGCCGAAGAAGCGGTGGCGATCGCCGGTTCCGGGCGGTGCGCCGACACCGCGGTGGTGCTGCGCCCGGTTAACGCGCACCGCTTCTTCAACCTCAAGGTCAAGGAGATCATCTGCAAGCCGCGCCTGGACTAGCGCCCGCTAACCGTGGTCCACACCGTCCAGAAAATCTATCAGTACACGGTTGAATTCGGATGGGCATTCCTCGGTGGGGGAATGCGCCGCGCCATCTATCACCATCAGCCGGGCGCCGGGGATGCCCTCTGCGAGCAGCTCACTGGGCCGCCGGAAGGGTTCGTCCTCGGCACCGACGATGACCAGCGCCGGGATGTCGATCTCCGGCAGTGCCGCGGTCAGGTCCTCCCGCCGCCCCATCGCCCGCCCCGCGTAGATATAGCCGTCGACCGAGGTTTCGGTCATACGCCGCCGGGCCAGTTCACGGTGCCAGGGGAAGAGCTCGTAACCCTTCAGCGCCAGCGGGTTGTGGCTGGCATTGTAGTCGAAGACGGCGGCCATGCCCTCGCTCCGGGCCAGCCTCTCCAGTTCCGCGCGCAGTTCCCGCTGCTGTGGCATCTCGACGGCGCCGGCGGCGGTGTCCACCAGCACCAGGGACCTCAAACGGTGCCGAAAGTCCACCGCGATCCGCAGCGCGATGAAGCCACCCATGGAATGACCCACCAGGCTGAATTTGTCGATTCCGAGAGCGTCGGTGAGGGCGATCACGTCCGCGGCGAAGAGCGGTATGGAGTAGGCCGCCCTTTCAGAGGGCGCCTCCGAACTGCCGTGGCCGCGGTGGTCCGTGGTCAAGACCCGGTAGCGCGCCACGAGCGCCGGTAGCTGGTGCATCCAGTCCTGGTGGCTGCCGTTATAGCCGTGGCAGAGCACCACCACCGGCCCCAGGCCGTGCTCTTCGTAGTGCAGGGTGACGCCGTTTACGTTGATCCTGGGCATGACGTTACCAGTTTAGCACAGGGAACGCGGCAGGCACCGCCGGGGCGGCCTCTATACCCGGCTGACCTCTATCAGGCTGGAATTCATGGCCACCGCGCCGCCGGGGGAGTGATAGTCTCCGGTGAGCACGTTGGCGCAGCCGCCGTGGTCCACGCCGGCGTCATCCGGCTGGTAGGTGCCGCCTTCGCAGAGGTCCACCACGCCGGGCATGATGCGCTCCGTGACGCGGGCCGGTACCACCACCCTGCCGCGGTCATTGAAGAGGGTCACCGCGTCCCCATTGTGAATGTTCCTGGCGGCGGCATCGGCGGTGTTGATCCAGACTGCTTGCGACTCCAGTTCCATGAGCCAGGGCAGGTTGCCGAAGGTGCTGTGGGCGCGGCCCTTGAAATGGGTGGTCAGCAGTTGCAGCGGGTACTTCCGGGCCAGTGGATCGTCCCGGTCTTCGGGCGTCGGTAGGTGTCCCGCCAGCGGCGGTACCGCCGGGTTGTGCATCGCCGCCAGCAGTTCCGAATACAGCTCGATCTTGCCCGACGGAGTGGGGAAGGGATGGCCCGCCGGGTCCGCGATCTGTTCCCGGAAGGCCACCGTGGGCCGCTCCAGGGTGATCTTATGCACGCCCGAACCTTTAAGCGCGGCAGGTTCCGGCAGGTCGGCCCGGTCCCTGATGGCCGCCTGAAGTATCCCCCCGGCGCTGGTGCCTGGATAGTCCGTCAGCCCCAGGCGGCTGGCCAACCGCTCGCAGATGTCCCAGTCCGAGAGTGTTTCGATTGGTGTCTCGGTGGCCTGGTTGAGGTAGATGTAATACGGCGCGCCGAGCCAGGGCGGCGCCAGGTCATCGCGCTCCGTGAACATGTTCACCGGCAGCAGGATGTCCGCGAACCTGGCCGTCGGCGTCATGAACTGCTCATGCACAATGACGTGCTCGATTGACTTCAGTGCCCGCACACCCTGGTTCGTGTCGGGGTAGGAGTTGATCGGGTTATTGGCCACGATGTAGGCCAGCTTCGGGTCGCAGGGATAGCCCCCATCTTTGCCCCGCAGGATGGCGTCCCATGTCTTGGAGTAATGGATACGGGTGTCATGCGGGCTGGTGCCGCCGCGCAACTGGTGCAGGCTAAAGGGACGCACCCCGGCCCCCCGGTCGACGGTGTTTCGCGTCGCCTGGCGGGGCAGCCCCAGGGTGCGCGATGGGTAGGCGCGCATGAAGCCACCGGCGTAACCGCCGGGTACGCCGACGTTGCCGGTGATGGCGCAGAGGGTGCTGGCGGCGCGGTGGTACTGTTCGCCGCTGGCGGAGCGTCCCGGCCCCCAGCCGCTGATCAGGGCGGCGGGACGGGCGGTGGCGTATTCACGGGCCAGTTTCCGTATCACGTCCGCGGGCACGCCGCAGACCCCGGCCGCCCACTCCGGCGTGCGGGGCGGGCTACCCCCGGTGCCCAGCTGGTGGTCCCGGAACGCCTCAAAGCCGACGGTGTATCTGGCGATATAATCGTCATCGGCCAGGCCCTCGGTGATGATGGTATGGGCCATCGCCAGCAGCATCGCGGTATCGGTGCCGGGGCGGATCGGGATCCACTCTGTGGCGTAAGCCGCGGTGGAGTTGGTGTAGCGCGGGTCCACCGAGGTGATCGGGATGCCCAGGTCGCGCGCCTCGGCGAGGTAGTTCGCGGTGCCGGGGTCCCAGATCGTATCGGCGGGGTTCCAGCCCCAGATGATGATCCGCTTGGAGTTCAAATGGTCTTCCCGGCTGTGTCCCGTATTGATGCTGCCGAAGGTGGCCATCGAGGCGTACATCGCGCCTTCGTAGGAAACCGAGCCCCAGACGTGAGTGTAACCGCCGAATTCTATCAGCAGGCGGCTCACCGGTGCGTTGCCGTGCAGGATGCCCTGGTTGCCGCTGCCGCCAAGGTAGAAAATACTGGGGGACCCATGTTCCTCTTTGACGCTTTTCAGGGCGCCGGCCACCGCGTCAAGGGCCTCATCCCAGCTGATGCGCTCAAATTCCCCGGTGCCTCGCGCACCGACGCGGCGCATGGGGTATTTCAGGCGGTTCGGTGAGTGGGCCCGCTGGCGGTAGGCGCGCCCCCGCAGACAGGCGCGCAACTGCGGTTCCGCACCGGTATCCGATTCGGTGCGTACGATGACGCCGTCCCGGACGTGAAAGCGCAGCACGCAACGGCCACCGCAATCGTGGCAGCAGCCGGAAGGGATGACCCGCGTCACCCCGGGAACGTCTGCATCAGAGTGCCGTGGCATCGTTCACCCTGCCAAACACGGGGCCGCTGTGGCGGGCTTCATGCCGCCACCTTTTCCTTGGGCCGCATGAAGGCCAGGCGGTCCGGGTTGCAGACATCATCCGGATCCACAATGGCTTTGAGCATCTTCACCAGGCCGATGTAATTGGGCCCGATCTTGTCCCCGTACCAGACACCCATCGGCTCCCGCAGTATCCAGTAGCCGGAGAGCTGCTTATCAGTCTGCCGGAAGACATCGAGCGTGATCTTGGAGATGATCTCGGCATGGGTCAGCTGGTCCCCGTAGAGGTCACGCTCCTCCATCCAGAAATGCCCGCGGTCATAGGAATAATAAAACGGCCAGGATTTGTTCACCGCCGGCAGGTCATAGCCCTTCAGTTTTTGCTGGTTCCATTCGTGGATCTTGACCATGTCCGTGATCGGGCCACGCCCCAGGTAGGTGATGCCGTAGATGCCGTAGCGAATCCAGCGCACGAAATCACCGGAGCGGAAGGCGTCATTATTGTAGGCGTCCATGTGGCGGCGCTGGTCCTCGCCCAGTTCTTTACCGCCGCATTCGGACATGATCAGCCTGAGCACCCTCTCCTCGTAGTCCAGCTGCCCCGGCGAATAGCCCGCCAGCACCACGTAGGTCCACCACGGTTCGTAGTAGCCCTCGTCGAATTTCTGCTCCGTGGCCGGCTGGTGCGTTTCGCCGACCATGGCATTGACCCCGTTCAGGGGGATGTTGACACCGATGCCGATGCCGGCATAGGCCACCTCGTGTCCGGCGCGCATGCAGTCCTCGGCGCTATTGAAGCGGAACCAGAGGATGCGGTGGCCGCCGGGCACCTCCGGGTGGCCGTATTCTTTTTCTTCGGGCCAGGCCCCGCCGGGCCAGGTGTGGAGCTTAAAGAGTATCTCGGTGGCCACGCCGAGGCCACCCAGCGCCCCCATCTCCCAGAGGGCGCGCAAGTCCGGGCCGGGGCCGTACCAGTAGGTGCCGTCGCCGGGACGGATGCCGTGGGAGCCGGTGCGTAGTACCTCGCCGCCGGGCAGCATGATGGTCAGTGCCAGGAAGCTGCGCACGCCCAAGCTATAGGCCTGGGCCGTCTGCCAGGCGCCGCCGAAGGTGAGGCAGTTGGAGGCCACCGCATTGGTGCCCGGTGCCGCCGGAGCGCCGCCGTTCCAGAGCCCCAGGCGCATCGTCTCCGTCTGCACGCGGGCGTAGGAATTCCACGGTTGCATGCGGATGAAGCGGTCCTCGGTGTTGATCTCATAGATCGTGTCCAGGCGTTTCAGGTCCATGATCATGGTGCGCGGACGCGTCGGGATGCAGGCGCCGACGAGGTTGTCCCCGGAGCACATCGGGATCACGTTGTAGCCGTAACGGCGCGCCACGGCCAGGGTGTCTTTGACTTCGACCTCGTCCCCGGGCATGGCCACGATGTCCGGCACTGTCAGCGGGTCACGCTTCAGCTTGCGCAGCGTCACCGAGGGATGCGGGTCACGCCCGTAGCACTGGCGCACCACGAGGTCGTCACTGACATGGTCCGCACCCACCACCGCGGCCAGTGTGCGCATCACTTCCGCCTGATCCATCAAATTGCTCCCCCAAAAAAGGCGCCGCTGTGGCCCGGTTTATTCAATGTAGGTGATGTAGGTGATGGCCTCGGCCTCCGACGGCATGCCGATGATCTTGGCATTCACCGCCAGCCGGGTCTTACCGGCCACCGTGCCCACGGGTACCTCCCAGGTCCAGGTCACCAGACCGTCGTCGCTGGCGACCTGTGAGGTATCCGCCTGCTGGTGGGTCACCGTACCGTCGGAAAGGGTGACCTTGATGTCCAGGTGCAGGTCTGCCCGGCGTTCGCTGACTTTCAGCGTCTGCATTACCACCGTGACCGTCTCCCCGCTGCCGATGCGGGCGTAGGTGGGCACCGAGGCGAAGCGTAGCTTGAAGACCGGTTCCCCACGGTAATTCGGTTCGTAGATCGGCACGTCCGGCGCGCTGAAGTCGGCGGCCTCAATGGTGACGTAGGTGATGGCGGTGCCGAGGTATGACCCCATGGACGTCGATATCATCACCTCGGCGTCACCGGGGGCGGCGTCCGCGGGTACCTGCCAGCGCCAGCTCATCCGGCCATTGGCATCGGCCTTTTGCACCGGTTCCGCGGGCACGCTGCTGACGGTACCATCAGACCGGGTGATCTTGATCTCACCCCAGACATCTGACTGGCGTTCCGCTTCATTCAATGACTGCAGCACGATCTCGATGGCGTCCGCGCTGCCGGCCTGTACCGTTTCGGTGGCGGCCAGGAACTGTAATTTCAGGATCGGTTCGCCGCCGTAGAGCCGTGGCTGCGTCAGTTCCGCATTGGCGACGCGGTTGGCTTCGGGGTCCGGTTCCGGTGCCGGCGCCGCGGCCGGCATCTGGATCGACGAGAAAAGCCTGGCCAGGCCGGATTTGCCGTCATTGTTCAGGGTGATCTCGATGGTGGCGACACCCTCGTAAATGGGACCGAACTGGCC
>CAZPSW010000037.1:0-967 GCA_964589255.1 uncultured Dehalococcoidales bacterium | reverse complement strand
GACGAGGTTGCCGTCAGCGTCGGCAGTGACCTCGTTACGGTCACGGAACGGGATCTCACTCTTGACGCCGTCTTCAAACCAGATCTTGATCGCGGCTTCGGTACCGGGTTCCGTTTTGGCGACGACGGTGATCTCACCCAGGCGGTAGGCCGGGTTGGTCACCGAAGTCAGTTCGAACATGACGTCACCCGTGACCTCAACCGGTTTGGCGCTGACGCCGGGTGGTGCCGGTGGCAGTTCTTCTTTGGGCGGTTCCGGCGCCGGAGCGGGCGCCGGCGCAGGTGCCGGTGCTGGCGCTGGCGTGGGGGCCGGTGCCGGAGTTGGCGCGGGGGCCGGTGCCGGAGTTGGCGCGGGTGCAGGCGCGGGTGCCGGGGTTGGCGCCGGTGGTGCCGCGCCGCCACCGCAGCCGACCAATAGCCCGGCAATCACGATCACAGTGATGACGGTGACAAAAATCTTTCTTGTCATGTCCCCCCCCTGATTTGGAGTTCCGCTTTATTGAATATTACGTCCCGGCAGGCCGTTTTGATAGCATATCAGTATCTTTGCCGCTTGACCACCGCGGATCATTTCTGCCACATGTTAGCCTCACCGGCCTTTAGCAGTTTGGCGTGGATTTCCGGGCTGGCAGCGGCGATCAGGTCCATGTTCGCGGCAATCAGTTGACCCGGAATGCCGACCTTGTCCCGGAACAGTCCGAAAAGCACGTCGATCTCGGCGTCCGTACAGACGCGGTTGAAGATGTAGTGGTCACTGACCTTGGCGAAGTAGTCCGGCCGGTTGAAGGCGAAGGCCCCCTGCCACCAGGTACAATAGTCGGCGTAACCGGGGCTACTGACTCTTTCTTTCTGGATTGCCCTGACCGCCTGGTATCCGCAGGCCACCGCGCCCATGATCCAGGTCTCCGCCGGTGCCGCGGCGTCACCCACCACCACCGTGTTGCCGCAGACCGGGTTGCTTAACGGCG
>CAZPSW010000036.1:8444-10383 GCA_964589255.1 uncultured Dehalococcoidales bacterium | reverse complement strand
GTAAGACTTGAGGGGATCACGGCGAGGCATGGCATTGGACGACAAAGAACTCTACGAGGCGCTGCTGGCGCGGGATGTGACGGATCGGCGTTTCCGCTTCCACGGTTCTGTCTTCATGATAGTCACCGGTTTGCTGTCCCTGGCGCGGCGCTTTACCAGCCGTGAAAGGACCCCGGAGGGCGGCACCATTTACCGGCGTGGCCTGATCGACGAGCCGCTGGTGGTGATCGCGCTGGCGGGTTGGGGTATTGGCATCCTGCTGCATTTCCTGGAAGCCCACACCGAGATCGACAAACGCCTGGAATAGGATTGCCGGGTGACACCTCCAAACGGTCAACAATCCGGCGGCACCCGCTTCTGACGTGTCAGCTTCAGCAAAACCCCATCCCCTTAATCCCCTTCCTGAGGGGAAAAGAGGGAAGGGGATATTAGTTTTTGTAAGGGGCTGCGCCCCTTGAACCCCTTTTGCTTCGCCCCTTTAACTTCTCCGGGTTACCAGCGCGCCGGGCTGGCCTTCAAAACGTAATTACGGTAAGCTAAGAAAAACATACGGAGTCAACCGATGCCCCTGATGGATTTAATCAAGTCCCGCCGCAGCATTCGCGACTTCAGCGACCAGCCGGTACCCCGGGAACAGCTGCAACTTTGCCTCGAGGCGGCCCGCCTGGCCCCGAGCGCCTGCAACGCCCAACCGTGGACCTTCGTGGTGGCGGACGAAAAGACCCGCAAAGACCGCCTGGCGGACGCCGCCTTCGGCGGCATCTACCTCAATAACCGCTTCTGCAAGCAGGCCCCGGTGATCGTCGCCGTGGTCAGCGAGAAAGGGAAGTTCGCGGCCCGCGTCGGTGGTCACGTCCGCGGCACGCGCTACCACCTGATCGACATCGGCATCGCGCTGGAACATTTCGTACTGCAAGCCGAGGAGTTGGGCCTGGCCAGTTGCTGGATCGGCTGGTTCAGCGAACGCGGTGTCAAACGCGTGCTGGAAATCCCCGGTGACCGCAAGGTGGACATCATACTGGCGCTGGGCTACGGCGCGAAAACCCCCGCGGGTGCGCGTCAGCGGGAGCCGCTGGAAAAGATGTCCGCTTTCAACCGCTACCCCGCCTGAGGCCGGTCAGTCCGCGATCAGCCGTACCGCGGTGGCCCCGGCGCCGCCGCGTGCCCCCGCCGCCTCCTGGAAAGCCTGCGCCAGCAGGTGGCCGCCGAGGTAGCGCCGCACTTCCTGTTTCAGCTTGCCGGTGCCCTTGCCGTGTATCACGGTGACCTCTTTCAAGCCTGACTGGTAGGCTTCATAGAGGAATTCTTCAAGCAGTGGCAGCGCTTCGTCCACTGTCAGCCGGTGCAGGTCTATTTCGTCATGAAAGGTCATTTTACGGCTTGATTATAACAAAACCGGGGTTTCACCGGGTGGGGTCGCGCGGTGATATTTTGGGCAAACCCCATCCCCCTGAAAAAACACCCTAAGAATGTCCCCTTCCCTAGGGAAGGGGACATTCTTTTTTATAAGGGCTTCGTCTCTTTGACTCTTTAGATAGGTAAATAATCCGGCGGCGCCTCACTCCGGGGATTCGATCGCCTGCACGGCACGGGCGGCCGTCTGGCGCACGTACGGCTCCGGGTGACCCTGCGCCAACTCCCGCAGCACATCGAGTGCCCGCGGGTCACCGATCTTACCCAGGGTGATGGCCAGCGTCTCCACGCCGCGCCCCCGGTCCGCTTCAACCTGACGCACCATTTCCGGCACCGCCTGCCCGCCGAATTTCGTCAGCGCGTCAACGGCAATCCAGCGCACGTATTCCTTGTCGTCTTTGAGGGTGGCGATGAGCGGCACCACTGCCCGCGCGTCCCCGATCTGTCCCAGCGCCCGCGCCGCCCCGGAGCGAGTGTAATAGACAGCGTCATGCAGCGCCTCTATCAGTGCCGGGACCGCGTCCGC
>CAZPSW010000036.1:0-8434 GCA_964589255.1 uncultured Dehalococcoidales bacterium | reverse complement strand
AGAGACCGGGCGGCGACGCCGCGCTGGTAGGCGAAACGCCCCTGCCGCAATAAAGCCACCAGGGGGCCGACGCAGCGCGCGTCCCCGCATTCGCCGAGCATCTCGGCGGCGGCGTGGCGCATCTTGTCGTCGTCACCCGCGGTCACCGCCACCAAGCCGTTGAGGTCACCATCGGCCCGCATCTTCTCCAGGTCCTCGCGTGTCAGCTTCGCCATATTCTACCGCCTCCTCGGTTGCCCGTTAGTTAGCGCGGGCGGTAATGACGCAGCACCAGGCGCCGGAAGAAACGGTCCGGCAACAGGTTACGCGCCAGTATTGAGAAACGCTCGGTTGGTGTTCCCACTGTGTAGCGCAGTTTCGGCGACGGTTCCCGGATGATGCGCGCCACCAGATGCGCCACCGTCTCCGCCGCGGAGCCGTGACGGTCCTGCTGCTCGATGGCGTCGACGCACCGGGCGTAGACCGCGCCGTAGGCGGGATTGTCCAGCGTGGCCGCTATCTTGCGGCGGTTGGTCCGCAGGTTGGTGGACACGTGGCCCGGGGCCACCAGGGATACCTGTATCCCCTGCACCGCCACCTCCAGGCTGAGGGCCTCACAAAATGCTTCCAGGGCAAACTTGGTGCTGCTGTAAAAGGCGCGGAACGGCACCGCCACCCGACCACCCACCGAGCTGATGACCACGATGTGGCCGCCACCGCGGCGGCGCATCACCGGCAGTACCGCGCGCACGATGCGCACTACCCCCCAGTAATTCGTCTCAAAGATATCGCGCGCGTCCTCCAGGGGGGTGTCTTCGACGGAACCGAGCATACTGAACCCGGCGGACGCCACCACCGCGTCGAGGCCGCCCTCGCGTTGTATGATCTGCGCCAGCGCGGTAGTTACCGAGACGTCGTCGGTGACATCAATCTTGATTTTGGTGTAATCACCCGCGGGCGCCGTTTCCGGATGGCGGCTGGCGCCGTAGACGCGGTAGCCGTCCCGCAGCAGTTCCAGGGCGGTGGCCTGCCCGATGCCGGAAGACGCCCCGGTGACAAGTACCACCCGGTTCATATCACTCCCCGCCAAACGCCCACACCTATGGCCAAGTGAACTGGCGGCCACAGACGTGGCAGCGGTATTCCGGGCTTTCGCCCTCCCGGTGGCGGGTCTCCTCAAGGTCAACGGAGTGGCATTTAGGGCAGCTGATGTTCGGCGGCAGTTCGTGATCGTGATCGTGGTCGTGCTCGCCGCCGCGGAATGGTGACGGCGTGACGCGGTGAATCCCTTCAAAGGTGGCGTCCGGCCGTGTGGCGAGCCGCGCATTGAGCTTCTGCGCCCGGTCACGCCCCAGCCTGATGATGGCGCCCAGGTGGTCGATATAATCATCCGGAATCTTTTTGATGTCCCAGATGGCGTGCAGTACCGCGTCCAGGGCACGTGCCTGTACACTGCTGATCACCAGGACGTAGCTGCTCTCCATACCCGCGTCCGGGCCGAGCCTGACCGCGGCGCAGGACGCATCCACCCCGGAGACCTCTTCGATCTTGTCCGCCATGCCCTGGAAGAAATCCGCGGCGACATCTGCCACCCCAATCACGCCCTTGGCGTCGCAGAGCAGCATGCGCAGTTGATCGGGCGGCAACTCTGCCTCCGGCGTATCCACCACGGTGAGGTAAATCTGCGCGGCGGGGTCATACTTGCGGAACAGGTCTTTCAGCGCCATGCGGCCCTCCCTGGATTAATCCCGGCCGCCCCCAGCATAGCACGCCAAAATGCGGCCATCAACCGTTAAACAGGCGAGTGAAGAAATCAGCCCCGGCGATGATGCCGAGCGTGGCCAGTGTGACGATTACCGAGGCCATCAGCACCCCGAGGTTGACCGCGAGCAAAGCGCGGCGCCGCTCCACGCCAAGCACCCAGGCCAGGATGGTGCCGCTGTAGACTCCGGTCCAGGGCAGCGGAATGCCGATGAAAATGGCCAGTCCCCAGTGGCCGTAGCGCCGCACCAGGCGTTCACCGTAGCGGCGCACCCGGCTGAGGTAGAATTCAAAGAGCTTCCAGCGTGAGAGGTAGCGCGCGTAAATGCGGTCCATGATCCAGACCAGGGGAAAGAATATGAGGATGTTGAAAACGATGCAAAGGGGTACCACCAGCCAGGGGCTGAGCCCGTGCGCGATGCCCCAGGGGATACCGCCGCGCAACTCGGAGATGGGGGCCAGGGTCAGCAGTATGGTGATGAAAATCTGCAAGTGATTCGTGCTCTAACGAAATAGCCCCATGGTAAATGATTGCCGTGTTGGGGTCAACGGTGGCCGGTAGTCTACTCCGCCGCCTCGTAGCCCGCCTCTTTCACCGCCGCCACCATCTTGTCCCGGGGCACCGTCTTACCGGCCTGCAGGGTCACCGTGGCGCGGGCCGCCTGGTGGTCCGCACTGGCGTCACGGACGCCGTCGATCTCTTTCAGGGCGCCCGCCACCCGTGTTTCGCAGTGCCCGCAGGTCATGCCCTGCACGTCCAGCGTTAAAGTTTCTCCCTGGCCACGGTTGAAAAATCCCATGCTGCCTCCGGCGTGTGCCCACGCTGCCTTTATTGCGGGCCCGGCTGACGGCCCCCGATACCTCATTATACATCAGGGCGCAGGCGCGGTGACAATAATGATTTGACACTGGCGCGTGGTCTCGGTTAGAGTGGCCCCGGATACTTCACCGCGGGATACCACCGCGAGACACCACCGGGAGATAATGCCACATGCCCGACACGCCTGGAGCGCTGGTCACTGGCGGGGCCGGCTTCATCGGTTCGCACCTGGTCCGAGAACTGCTTGCCCGGGGCTACCGGGTAACGGTGCTTGATGACCTCTCCACCGGCCGCCTGGAAAACATCGCGGGGATGCTGGGCGCGGGCGGCGCGGAACTGGTGTGCGGCTCGGTGACGGACCTTGATCTGCTAGAGCGTACCTGCCGCGGCATGCGCTACGTCTTCCACCTGGCGGCTGTCTCGCGGGTGCCGCTCAGCGTGGCGCACCCGGTGACCAGCAACCGGGTCAACGTTGACGGCACCCTGAACGTGCTGCTGGCGGCGCGGGACAACCGGGTGGAGAAGGTGGTCTACGCCTCGTCTTCCGCGGTCTACGGGGACAACCCGGGGCTACCGCAGCATGAGGACCTACTGCCCCGCCCCGTCTCGCCATATGCCGCCTCGAAGATGGTCAGCGAACACTACGCGGACGTTTTCCGCCGTATTTACGGCCTGCCCACCGTGAGCCTGCGCTTCTTCAACGCCTACGGCACCGGCCAGAACCCGGAATCGCCCTATTCCAACGTCATCCCGCTCTTCGTACGGCGCCTGGCGCAGGGGCTGGAGCCGGTGATCTTCGATGACGGCGAACAGAGCCGGGACTTCGTTTACATCCGGGACCTGGTGCGCGCCGCGCTCCTCGTCGCCGAGGGCAGTGCCGAAGGTGCGCTCAACATCGGTAGCGGCCAGGCCACCACCGTCAACCGGCTGCTGGAATTGATCGGGGAGATCATGGGCTGCGCCGTGAAACCGCGCTACGAAGCGGCACGCCCCGGTGACCCCAGGCACACCCTGGCGGACGTCCGCCGCGCCCGCGAAATCGGTTTCAAAACAGAGTATGACATCGCCCGGGGTCTGTGTGAGGTGGTGCCGCACTACGCCGCGCGGGACTCGTCGTCGTGACGGCGCAACCTTGACAGCCAGGCCATGCCCGCGAAACCCGTCAGCAGCACCACGCCGAGTATCGCCAGCCGGCTGAGCAGCGCCGCGAAGACGGCCGTCTCCGGTGGCAACCCCCCGAGGAATAGCCCCAGCGCCGCCAGACCGCCTTCGGTGACGCCGAGACCCGCCGGCAGGAAGGAAACACTGCCGCCGAGTGAGGCCAGCGGGAAGGCCGCCAGCGCGAAGATGTAGTGTGACCCCGCCGGTGACAGGCCCAGTGCCACCAGGCTGAGGTAATAGATCGTCACCTCCAGTATCCAGGCGGTCGCCCCGAGGCACAGGTTCAGCCCCAGCGAGGACGGTGTTAGCAGCGCCCGTTGACTGGCCCCCGCGGTCACGCTGACCAGTTCCAGGTTCTGCCGCCAGCCCGGCGGTATGAAATTCCGGCCCGCCAGCCAGCGCAGCGCGGGACGCCAGAGCCAGAGCGCCAAGAGCGCCGCGCCGAGCACCAATCCCCCGGCCAGCAAATTCGCATTTTCACCGAGGATGAGCAGGCCGGTGGCGGCCAGCAGGGCCATCACCAGCACGTCCCCGACGCGCTCCAGCAGCAGCACCGGCAGGCTGGCAGAGACCGATACGCCGCAATACTGGCGCGCGTAAACGCTCTTCACAGCCTCCCCCAGGCGTGCCGGGGTGAAGATGAAGACCGATCCGGCGGCGTAGACGGGCAGCATCCGGGCGCACCGGAAGTCCACTCCCGAGGCCCGCCGCGTGAGGCGTTCCCAACGCCAGTAACGCACCCCGTGGTTCAACAGGGCCAGTACCAGGATCAGCGCCACCACCTCCCAGCGCAGCCCACCCCAGAGGTGCCGGTACGCCTGAATGTCTCCGAAAACCGAGGCCACCACCAGCAGTGCGATGACAATCCCCAGCGCCACCAGCAGCGCCCCGAAACGCCTGAGGTCGGGCAGCGCCGTCATTCGGGCCCCCGGTAGCTCAATATAACCACGCTATCGTTCTCCAGTGAGGTCCGGAAACCTGCCTCGATGAGGGCGGGCCGCGGATCAACCGCGCCGATCACTTCTTTGTGCAGCAGCACGTGCCGCACGCCGTGTTCCGCGGTAAGCGCTTTCAGTTCGGCCACGGTGGCCGGCGCGGTGAGCATGGCATGTGCCGCCACGGCCTGTTGCTTTTCGGCGTCAAAGAACAGCCACTGCGTATCCACCGCGAGGTAGGCGGGCAGGCCCGCGTAGCCCTCCACCCACCAGCCGGGTATCTGCCCGCGCGGCGCTTCTCCGGCCACCACCAGTTCTCTCGGCTGGCCGTGGTCTCGCAACCAGTCCAGCGCCTGGAGCAGCGGCGCATCGACAACTCGGTACCAGTTGAAGGCCCGGACGGCGCGCATCTCACCGAAATAGCCCAGGCTCGCGAGCACCACCACCACCGCGCCGAGCAGTACCGCCCGCGGCAGCGCGGCGCGGAAAAAGCTCAGCCGCCGCAGCGCCCAGGTCAAGCTCATGCCCAGGGCCAGCAGAATGCCGATTTGCAGCAGGTGGAAGGTACGCAGTTCCCCGGTCACAACGAAGGCGAATGAGGCCGCCGCCAACACCGAAAATGCGGCGCCGCCGAGCACGAAATCACGGCGCCGCAGCACCAGCCAGCCGCAACTGAGGCCCCCGATCACGCCCAGTACCGTCCAGATGTAGAATTCGGCGGGCCAGCCGCCGGCCCCGCCGAGGGCCGCCAGCGGCGCGCGCTGCCACAAATTCAGCGCGTTACCGGCGAAGAGTTCCCAGCTGGTGAGGTATAGCGGCAAGAGCAGCAGCGCCAGCAGCACGGTGGCCGCCGCCCAGACCATGATCAGGCGCCAGCCCCCCCGCGCCACCGGCGGCAGCCGTCCGCCGCGCCAGGCGTAGTAATAGACCAGCGCCAGCACCACGTAGAGGAAGGCGCATTCCAGCACCGCCAGGGTATGCGTCGCCGCCATCAGGGCGGTAATCACCGCCGATATCACCAGGTAGCGCCGCTGTCCGCTAATCAGGCCACGCCGTCCGAAGTAAACGCCGAAGAGCAACAGAGACGCCCCCAGCAGTTGGGGGTAACCGCCCCAGGCCAGCGTCTCGTTGGCGTAGCCAATGGTACAGACGGTGAAGGCCAGACTGGCCGCGAGCCAGGGGCGCAGCGTCCCCCGGAGCAGGAAATACACCGGGATACTGACACTGGCGGCGGCGAACCAGGCCACCAGTTTCAGTGCCGCCAGCGGCGGCAGCACCAGTTTCACCAGGCCCAGCAGCGCCGGCAGCAGTGGCGGGTAGACCACCGGTGCCGCTTTGACACTCTCCCCGAAGAGTTCCCGACCCAGCGCCAGCCAGTTACCGCCGTCGGAACCGGGCGGGGCCAGCATCGGGCTCCAGAGGACGCGGTGATAAACGGTGTAGACCACCAGCAGCGCCAGCAGCAGTAGCAGCCCCCGGACGGCGGGCGTTACCAGCCACCGCAGCCATGAAGGTGCCCACCCGGTCTGGCTCAGCACCGGTTCAACGCGGCGCCTCGGGCCGCCCCCATATCTGCTCCGCCAGGGCCACCACGCGCCAGCCGTCCGCGGCGGCCACCGGCGAAGGTTTACCGTGGAATACGGCATCGATAAAAGCGCTGACCAGGCAGTCATGGCCGAAGAGCAGGCGCCCCCCCAGGCTGCGCCAGCCGGATGCCACCAACCCGCGCCAGAAACGAGCGGTGGCCCCGCCCGCCGCGGCCAGTACCTCGCGCCCACGGTGGGCGGTCTCCGGCGGCAGTACCAGCAGCAGGTCACGGAAGAGATCTATCACCAGCACCGCGCGCGAGCAATAAAGCGTGAAAAGCCACTCCGAGAACGGCGCCCCGAGCCAGATGTTGAGATAACCGCCGCCGCGTGGGCCGCGGAGCTTGGCCTCGGTGATCTGATGCGCCGCATCAGGCCCCTGGTGCCAGCGCGCCTCCAGGGTAAGCTCTCCCAGGAAGTGCTGCATCAAGTAGAGCAGGTGTGGGGCCTCGTCGAAGGCCAGCCCACCGGGCAGGTCAGGATACCAGGCCGGCAGGCGCCGCAGGTAGCTGGAGAGCTGCAAACCGAGCGCGCCCTGAACTTCACCCCCGCGGCCACTGGCCAGGAAGGCATCAGCCTGACGCAGGGAACGCGAGAATAAAAAGCTGTGCGCCGGGCAGAGCACCAGTCCCTGACTCTCCGCCTGCTGCGCCAGGCGCTTACCCGCGTCCGCGGTCAGCGTCATCGGTTTCTCCACCAGCACGTGTTTCCCCGCCCTGAGCGCCGCCTCGATCAGGTCCGCATGCGTCCCCGGTGGGGTAGTGATGACGACGGCGTCTAACGGCAGGGCCAGAAAATCATCGAGGTTATCCTGGAACCGGGGAATGCCGCGCCTGGCCGCCACTTGCCTGGCCACCGCGGCGTCACTGTCCAGCAGGGCGCTGACGCGCACGCGCCGGTCACGCTTCAGGGCCGGCAGGTAGCGGGCATTGGCCACCCAGCCCGCGCCGATCAGTCCCAGGTCCAGCT
Source organism: uncultured Dehalococcoidales bacterium (assembly GCA_964589255.1). GTDB lineage: Bacteria > Chloroflexota > Dehalococcoidia > Dehalococcoidales > SURF-40 > CAZPSW01. Next base: position 1,223 of record CAZPSW010000036.1, on the reverse strand, counting down.
TCTCTCCACGATCAGCCACCAACAACTTCCTCATAGACCTCCGCGGTGCGCCGTACCACTATATCCCAGGTATGGCCGGATAGCACCAGTTCCCTCCCCCGGCGGCCCATTTCCGCGCCGGCCGCCGGGTCCCGGAGCAGTTTCAGTAATGCCTCGGCCAACGCGGCGGCGTCCGCCACCGGCACCAGGTAGCCCTGCACACCGTGACTGATGATCTCCGGGGTGCCGCCTACCGGAGTGGCCACCACCGGCAATCCGGTGGCCATCGCCTCGAGCACTGTCAAGGACATCCCCTCAAGCGTTGAAGGGCGTACGAAAACGCTGGCCCGGCGCAATATTTCCGGTACGTCGCGCCGCAAACCGGCGAAGCTCACCGCCCCGGTGATGCCGAGGCGGCCCACCTCACGTTCCAGGCGGCGGCGTTGTGGCCCCTCGCCCACCATCAGGAAACGCGTCCCGGGCCGTTCCGCCAGCACCGTGGCCGCGGCCTGGAGCAGCGTCAGGGGACCCTTATTCGGGACCAGCCGCCCCACAAAAACGACGGTCGCCGTTTCCGCTGCCGGGCCGGGATAAAATACCTCGGCGTCGACGGCGTTGGGGATGACGCTGATCACCGGCGCGCCTGGGGCCATACTTTTACCATGCCGGGCCACCGCGCGAGACACCGCGGTGATGCGGTCACTATGGTTAAGCACGTAACGCCCCAAGCTGGCCTCGTAGAGCCCCACCAGGCAGCGCAGCCACCACTCGCCGCCCTCGAGCGCGCCCAGGTGCAGCGTCGTCACCAGCGGCAGGTGGGCGCCATGGCAAAGCAGGGCCGCGGCCTCGGTGGTGCGGAAGAAGAGGTTATGCGCGTGCACCACGTCCGGGCGGAAGCGGTGCAGTTGCCGCCGCAGTTGACGCAACAGGCCGAAGGGTAGCAGGAACTGCACCCCGAGCAAGGATGTCAGATCCAGCGCCGGCACCCGCACCACGCTCAGATTGCCATTTTCTTCGAAGGTGGCGGCGCCACTCGTGCGCAGCGTCAGCACACGCACCGCATGACCGCGCCGCACCAGGCCCGCCGCCAGCTCCGCGGTCACTTTTTCCACGCCCCCGCCGGTATACGGCGGGAAACAATCGGTTAGCATCAGCACGCGCAATCGACAGTCCCCGGTCGCGTGCGGCATGACCGCCGCCGCGGGCCACGCCCATCATATCTCGATTTCAGGTGATAGGGCAAT
>CAZPSW010000035.1:4632-10881 GCA_964589255.1 uncultured Dehalococcoidales bacterium | reverse complement strand
GCTGGCCTGGCCGGGCATCCTGCCGAAGACCACTCCGGAGGCCTGCAAAAAGGGCCTCACCGGGCGGCGCAACACGGGCATCGAGCGCCGCGGCAAGTACCTTATAATCGTCCTCGACGGCGCGAACAAACTGATCGTCCACCTGAAGCTCACCGGATCGTTGCTGTTGAAACCGGCCAGGGAGGCCCCGGAGAAGCTGGTGCGCGCCGTGCTGCAACTGGACAACGGTCTGGCGCTGCACTTCCATGACCCACGTAAGTTCGGGCGTTTCTGGCTCACCACGGACGCGTTCGCGGTGACCGGCAAGATGGGTCCGGAACCGCTGACCGACGCCTTCACGGTGAAGGTCTTCGCGGCGGCCCTGGCGAAACGCCGCACCCCGGTGAAGCCGGTACTGCTGGACCAGGGTTTCGTGGCCGGTATCGGTAACATGTATGCCGATGAATCCCTCTTCGCCACTCGCATCCATCCACTGCGCCCGGCGGACTCTCTGACACCGGCGGAGGTGAAACGCCTCCACGCCACCATCCGGGAGATCCTCTGGACGGCGATTGAGAATAAGGGCGCCAGCGTGGCCAATTACATCCGGCCCGGCGGCCAGGGCGGCAAAGCTCATTATGAGTTCAAAGTGGCGCATGGCGTGAAAAAAAATTGCCCCCGTTGCGGCGGCGAAATTAAACGCATCGTGGTGCGGGGGCGGGGCACCTATTTCTGCCCCAAATGCCAGCGCCAGCACGCCGGGAGATCACGGTCCGCCTGAGCAGGGAGGTCAACAGGCGATGGCAAAAAGGGTATTTTATGTTTGCTCTGGGCGTTTTGCTGCTGCTGTCACTGGCCGCCTGTGACGTGTCCCGGTCGCCGGTAGCGCCGGACGGCGCGGTGCCGCCCGCCCCGGGAGTCTCGCCAGCCCAGATACCGCATCACCTTGAAGGCCGGGATGATTGCCTCGGCTGTCACGCTCGCGGGCGATACCAGAAATCCGGTTATAGAAGCGGATCACCTGGAGGCTGCGCTTGCCGTCGGTGAATATTTAGAAGCGAGTGTGGCTGAAGTCTTCGCCAACTTCGGAACATCTAGCGGTAAGACCCTTGAAACTAGGGTATTGGACTTTCTCCGGTCGAAGAGAGTACCAATTCCAGAACGTGAGGTGTACCGCGCGCTGAACATTTCAGCGAAGGAACTGGACACGACGGTTCAGCCACTGGCCAGACTTGGGCTTATCCAAATCAAGTCAATCGTTGGCGGTAACGAGCGGAGTGTAAGGACATTTGAGGCAGTTAGCTCAAGGGACTTCGTCTCTTTTACTCTTTTGGGCGCCTTTTTACATAACGGCGCCACCTCTCAAGGATGGGGCAGGCGGAAAAACAAGCGATTTCAGCCCTTTTGCCTTGGGCGTGGGGACGCCGCCAGGTGAAGATATCTGATGGCGTCTCGTGAATTGAATTCGTACCAGTACAGGCCACTATCCCCACTAACAAATATAGTAAACATGATTAACCAGATAAGTATGTTACGAATCTTAATTGAAGTAGGTTGTGGGCCACGAAGTTAAACGTAAGGTATCACTTGCATAGCGAGTCTATTCTACGGGGCATAGTGGGGATTGACAAGAGTTTGTAGGGGAGTGAGTGGGAATATCTAGTTCTCCCGCCGCAGCGGGATTTCCTTCAGGAAAAAGGTCACCACCAGCGCCGCCACCACCACTCCCAGCGTCACGAAGAAGGCCGCCCCCAGGGAATCCGCCAGGGCGCCGCGCAGGGCCGTCAGCAGCGGTTCGAACATGGCCTCTGCCTCTGGGCCCTGGGCCTGGAGCGCGGCCAGCAAATCCGTTTGCGCTTGCGGGCTCACCAGGGCCTGGGGGTTGCGCCCCAGCGCCACCAGGTCCGCGGTGTCGTAGAACCGGCCCAACCCCTCGGGCACGCGTCCCAGCAGCGCCCCGGTGAAGCGGTTGCTGATGACGGCACCCAGCACCGCCAGCCCCAGGGCGCCGCCGATGGTGCGGAAAAAGATACTGGTCGAGGTAATCACCCCTATGAACTCATAGGTGACCGCGTTCTGTACCGCCACCGTGGTCACCGGCATGATGTTGCCGATGCCGAAACCCATCACCGCGGTGCTCAGCAGAGCGCGCACGGTGGACGTCTCAGCGTCCATCCGGGAGAGCAGAAAGATGCCCACCGCCACCAGCGCCAGCCCCGCCATCATTTGGATGCGGTAATGCCCGCCGGTGCGCGCCAAGAGCTGCCCCGAGATGATGCTGCCGATGACTGTCCCGAAGACCATCGGGATCATCGCCGAGCCGCCCTGGACGGGGGAAAAACCGAGCACGCCCTGGAAATAAAGCGGCAGGAAGATGAAACTGCTGAACATGCCTATGCCGGAAAGGAAGGTCACCACCAGTAGTACCACCACGATGCGGTTACGGAAGAGCAGCAGCGGGATGATCGGTTCCAGGGAGCGTTTTTCGACGTAAATAAAGATGCCCACCATGACCGCCGCGAAGACGAACATGCCGATGATCAGTGGCGAGTTCCAGGCCACTTCGACCCCACCCCAGGTCATCGCCAACAGGGCGGGTACCACCGCCAGCGTCAGTGCCGCCACCCCGGTGTAGTCCACCTGGTGTTCGCGCCGGGCCGGGCTCAGGTCCGGGAAGTAGCGCACGAAAAGCACGATCACCAGTATGCCGTAGGGTACGTTGACCCAGAAGACCCAGTGCCAGGAGATGGCGTCGGTGATGTAACCGCCGAGCAACGGGCCCACGATGCTGGCGATGGCGAAGACCGAGGACGTGAACCCCTGGTACTTGCCGCGCACCGCCGGCGGGAAAAGGTCGGCCACGATGGTGAAGGAATTGGCCAGCATGACACCCCCACCGATGCCCTGGAGGCCACGGAAAAGAATCAGTTGCAGCATTGTCTGGCTGGCGCCGCAGAGCAGCGAACCGAGGATGAAAATGATCAGACCGCCAACGTAGAACCACTTGCGCCCGTACATGTCGGTGAGGCGGCCGGTGATGACCACGGAAATGGTGGAACAGAGCAGGTAGGAAGTGGCCACCCAGGCGTATTGCGTGAAACCGCCCAGGTCCGCCACGATGCGCGGCAAAGCGGTGCTGACCACCGTCTGGTCCATCGCGGAAAGGAAGACGGCCATAATCACCACCGCGAAGGTGATGTGAATTTTGCGCTTTGGCAGGCTGCTGAGGCCCTTGGCGGTGGCGGTTGACATGGTAATCCTGGCGGTGGAAACAGCGGTGTCCAGTGAAGCCGCGGGGGTGGTGCGCGCACGTTCCTGAATCATAGCACAATCAGCCCTCGCGTGACCAACCGCGAGGTGGTAGAATGTGACTGATATGGAAGCACCCGTCAGAGTCCGTTACGCGCCCAGCCCCACCGGTTTTCCCCACGTCGGGAACATCCGTACGGCGCTCTTCAACTGGCTCTTCGCGCGCCACGCGGGCGGCAGTTTCATCGTGCGCATCGAGGACACGGACCGGGCACGCACCGTCGAGGGCGCGCTTCAGGGCATCCTTGACGGCCTGCGCTGGCTGGGATTGGACTGGGACGAAGGCCCCGAGACCGGTGGTGATTATGGGCCGTATTTTCAATCCGAACGCCTGCCCCTATACGCCGCCGCCGCGGCGCGGCTGGTGGACCAGGGCGACGCCTACCCCTGCTACTGCACCACGGAACGCCTCGCCGGGATGCGTCAGGCTCAGGCCGCGGCGAAACTGTCGACGGGCTATGACCGCCGTTGCCGGGACCTCTCCGGGGCGGAGCGGGAAATTGCCGCGGCGGCGTTGGCGGCCAGCGGCGCCAACCCCGTGATTCGTTTCAAGGTGCCGCTGGAGGGTGCCACCGTGCTCGAGGACATCATCCGCGGGCGAGTCGAGTTCCAGGACGCGCAGCTCGACGACTTCGTGCTACTCAAGTCAGACGGCTTTCCCACCTACCACCTGGCCAACATCGTTGACGACCACGAGATGCGCATCTCCCACGTCCTACGCGCCGAGGAATGGCTCTCCAGCACCACCCGCCACCTAATGCTTTACGGCGCGCTGGGCTACACGCCGCCGCAGTTCGCCCACCTGCCGATGATCCTGGGCCCGGACCGCGCCAAGCTGAGCAAGCGTCACGGTGCGGTCGCCATCACGGACTACCGTGACGCGGGCTATTTGCCGCCGGCGATGGTCAACTTCCTGGCCCTGCTCGGCTGGTCCCTGGACGATAAGACGGAAATCTTCAGCGCACCGGACCTGGTGGGCCACTTCACGCTGGACCGCGTCGGTAAGGCCGCCGCCATCTTCAACTACGAAAAATTGGACTGGATGAACGGAGTATATATACGCGGCTTGGACCTCGAGGGCATGGTGGCGGCAGTGACACCGTTTCTGGAGAGAGGCCTGCCTGAGAGCGTAACACGGCCACTCTCCACGGAATACATGCGGCGCCTGGTGCCGCTGGTTCAGGAGCGCATCAACACGCTGGCGGCGGCGGCGGAGTACGCCGCTTTCTTCTTCCTTGATGAACTGGACTATGAAACGCGGTCGCTCTTGGGAAAGAACATGACTGGCCGGGCCACCCTTGAGGCGCTCCAGGCGGCCCGGGGAAGACTGGCCTCGCTGGAGCCCTTTGACGACGAATCGCTGGAAGGGGCGCTGCGGCCCCTGGCCGAGGAATTGCAATTAAAGGCGGGACAGCTTTTCAGCTCGCTCCGGGTAGCCACCACCGGCCGCGCCGCCGCGCCACCGCTCTTTGAAACGATGGTCGTGCTGGGTAAAGAAAGATGCTTGAAAAGGCTCGGGGTGGCGGTAGAGAGATTGGAGAGAGCCATATGAACACCGGTGAAGCGGCCACACCCGGGGATTTCATCCGCGAGATCATCAACGAGGACCTGCGCGCGGACAAATTCGAGGGGCGCGTCCAGACCCGCTTTCCCCCGGAGCCGAACGGCTATCTGCACATCGGACACGCCAAATCTATCATTCTCAACTTCGGCATCGCCGCGGACTACGGCGGGGCCTGCAACCTGCGCTTAGACGATACCAATCCCGTCAAGGAAGATCAGGAATACATCGACGCCATCATCGAGGACGTGCGTTGGCTGGGATGCGACTGGGCGGACCGGCTCTATTACGCCTCGGACTATTTTGAGGAGATGTACGCCTACGCCGTGCAATTGATCGAGGCCGGCAAGGCCTACGTCGACGGGCTCAGCGCCGGGGAGATCAGGGACTACCGCGGCACACTGACCGAACCTGGCCGCCCCAGCCCTGACAGAAATCGTGCCGTGGCGGAAAACCTTGACCTGTTCCGGCGCATGAGGGCCGGCGAATTCCCGGACGGGGCACGCGTGCTCCGCGCCAAGATAGACATGGCATCACCTAACCTGAACCTGCGGGACCCGGTGATGTACCGCATCCTGCACGCGGACCACCCCCGCAGCGGCGATAAATGGTGCCTCTACCCGATGTACGACTGGGCGCACGGGCTGGAGGATTCCATCGAGGGGGTGACCCACTCCATCTGCACGCTGGAATTTGAGGACCACCGCCCGCTATACGACTGGTTCCTTGACGCCGTGGGCATCTATCACCCGCGGCAGGTAGAATTCGCGCGGCTCAACCTCACCCACACCGTGATGAGCAAGCGCATGTTGCGGGAACTGGTGCAGGGAGAGTACGTCAGCGGTTGGGACGACCCGCGCTTGCCGACCATATCCGGATTGCGCCGGCGCGGCTACACCCCGGCCGCGATACATAATTTTACACGGCAGATTGGGGTGGCCAAGACCGATAGTACTATCGATATCGCCCTGCTGGAACACAGTCTTCGTGAGGACTTGAACCAGCGGGCACAGCGTGCCATGGCGGTACTGCGTCCGCTGCGCGTGGTCATCGAGAACTACCCGGAGAACGATGTCGAAGAGATGGACGCGGTGAACAATCCGCAGGCCACCGACGGCGGCACGCGCCCGGTGCCATTTTCGCGCGTCTTATACATCGAGCAGGATGATTTCCGCGAAGACCCGCCACCGAAATATTTCCGGCTGTCGCCGGGCCGGGAAGTGCGGCTGCGCTACGCCTACTTCATCACCTGTGTGGCGGTGGTCAAGGACGAAAAGAGCGGGCAGGTAATTGAACTCCGCTGCACTTATGACCCGGCCACGCGCGGCGGTGATTCCCCGGACGGGCGTAAAGTCAAGGCGACCCTGCACTGGGTTTCGGCACCACATGCCGTCACCGCC
>CAZPSW010000035.1:0-4622 GCA_964589255.1 uncultured Dehalococcoidales bacterium | reverse complement strand
TCTCTACGAGCGCCTGTTCCTGAAAGTGGATCCCACCGACCTGGCGCCGGGGGCCGATTTCAAAGACCAGTTGAATCCGGAATCGGTTGAGGTTTTGACCTCGTGCCAGGTTGAGCCGGCCCTGGCCGGCGCCAAACCCGGTCACCGGTACCAGTTCGAAAGGCAGGGCTACTTCTGCGTCGATACCGATTCTTCTGCCGGGCATTTGGTCTTCAACCGGGCGGTACCGCTCCGGGATACCTGGGCCAGGATCGAAAAGCAGGCGGGTTCCCGGTAACTCCGCCGGGTGTCGCGGCTAAACAGGAGGCATGATGACGGACGCCGATCTGATGAAATACGCCGCTCCAGAGATCGAGGGCCTCACCGCCACCAGCCGGGTGATCCCCGCGTCCAGCATCACGGTGGCGGGATGGGTGCCCCTGAAGTGTCAGTTCGGCTGTAACCGTTACGCTCACAGTTATGCCTGCCCACCGTACAGCCCGTCCCCGGTCCGGACGCGTCAAGCCATCAGTAAATACCGGCGCGCGCTGCTCTTCAACTTCCACATCCCACCGCTGGAGCCGGACACCCGGGAGGGTTACCTGCGTCTCTACCGCCGCATCCACCGCGCCATGATAGATCTTGAGGGTGATGTCTTTAAGGACGGTTATTACACCGCCTTCGTCTATCTCTTCGGGGGCTGTATGATCTGTGACGAGGCGTGTACCGCTGCTCAGAACGAGCCGTGCCGTTTCGGGCATCTGCTGCGCCCCTCGATGGAATCATGCGGCATCGATGTTTTCAAGACGGTGCGGGACAATGGTTTTGAGATCGGGACTATTCGGGAAAGGCCGTCAACGCGGAGTCAGTTCTCTCTCATGCTGGTGGACTAGTTATTTGAGTAAGGGGTTACGTCCCTTGGACCCGCTTCGTCTAAGAAGGGGAATAATCTACTCTCGCTGAAAATGGAGGTGAGAAATGCCCAAGAAAGTCATCCGAACCGAGTTAGCGCCCAAGCCTCGGGGGGATTATTCCCAGGCCTGGACCGTCACCGGAGCGACGCTCGTTTTCCTGGCCGGCCAGACTTCCGTGGATATGAGTGGGAATATCGTCGGAGAGGGAGACATCGCCCTGCAAACGCGCACCGTAATCGAGAATTTACAAAAGGTGCTGCAGGGTGTTGGCGCCGGCCTGGGAGACATCATCAAGCTCAACACTTACGTCACCAACATGACGGAATATCGTGAGAAAACGCGGGACATTCGCCGGGAGTACTTTTCCCAGGATTTCCCCGCTTCCACCCTGGTGGAGGTGAAGTCCCTGGCCCGGCCCGAACTGATGGTGGAGATCGAGGCCATCGCCGCCATAGAGTAGCGAGTATGTGCTAAGGGGCGGCGTCTTTTGAAACCTTGATAGGGGTAATAAATCCGGCGGCGCGCCTGACTCTGGAATTTATTTGGGGTGTCCTCATCCTCTTAACCCCCTTCCCCTGAAATAGGGAAGGGGAAATAATTTGTAAGAGACTTCGTCTCTTTTACTCTTTAGTGTGTCGTTTGAACCCCTGTTAGGGGTTTCACCCGGTGGCGCTCTCCCCCCTTAAATCAGCCAGCGCCACCTCAAGGTCCGGCGCCAGGGGCGCGGTGAACTCGCGGTGGCCGCCAGACGGCAGTTCAAAGCCCAGCTTCCAGGCATGCAGGAACTGCCGCGCGCAATATTCGCTCTTATTGCCGTAGGTGGTGTCCCCGGCCACCGTATGACCGATGGCCTGAAGATGGACGCGTATCTGGTGGGTGCGGCCCGTCTCCAGGGTCACTTCAAGCAATGTATGCCCTGGCAGGTATTCCAGTACCTTGTAGCGCGTCATCGCCTCACGCCCGTGACTGACCACCGCCATGCGCTGACGGTGCGCCGGGTCCCGCCCGATGGCGCCGCGGATGACGCCGCGTTCCGGGCTCAATCGCCCCCGCACCAGTACGATGTAGACCTTGGTGGTGGTGTGCGCCCGGAATTGGCGCATCAGGTGGGAGTGTGCGCGGGTGTTTTTCCCCGCCACCATGACGCCGGAGGTGTCCTTGTCCAGGCGGTGCACGATGCCGGGGCGGTCCGCTTCACCGGCGGCGGTGACGGCGGGGAAATGCGCCAACAGAGCGTTCACCAGGGTGCCGTCCGGATGTCCCGGCGCGGGGTGTACCGTCAGACCCGCCGCCTTGTTCAGCACCAGCAGGTCCGCGTCCTCGTAGATGATGTCCAGCGGTATCGCCTCGGCCACCAGGTGGCTCGGCGGTGGCGGCGCCAGGGTTAGGCGCACAGTGTCCCCGGCCCGCAGGCGGTACCCGGCGCGGGTGGGTGCCTCATTGACGGTGGCGTGGCCTTCCGCGATCAGCTTCTGGCACTGCGCGCGGGATAGCTCCGGCAGTTGCGCGCCGAGGTAAACGTCGAGGCGGCTGCCCGGCACCTCGACGCTGAACTCGCGCGTTTCGGGGGTGCCCATGTCAGGCCTTCCGGCCGCTTTCCGCGTCGAGGTGACGCCCGTAGATGGAGAAGCCCAGCACGAAGAGGATGGCGCCCACGACCACCGCCGGATCAGCGACGTTGAAGGCGGGCCACCAGCCGATGCTGACAAAATCGGTGACGGCGCGTAGCGCCGGGTGCACCCGGTCCACCAGGTTGCCCACCGAGCCGCCCATGATCAGCCCCAGCGCCACCCAGAGCATGGGGCGGTCCATCCAGGCCACGCGGCGGTAAAAGACGAAGAGGTAGCCCAGCAGGCAGAGCACGAAGAAGATGGAGATCGCCACCAGCCAGCTGGTATAACCCTGGAACAGGCCGAAGGAGGCGCCGGTATTCGGTGGTACGCGCACGATGCTCAGAATACCGTAGCGCCAGAGTGTCTCACCGATGTCAAGGTTGGCGCGTATCCAGACCTTGGTGAACTGATCCGCGGCGATGATCAGAAGCGCGGGGGCGAAGAAGTAAAGGTACCGCGTTTTAGAGCCCGGCAAGCTGGTTATTGACATCACCGGCGGTTTCCGCCTTGCATTTCAGGCAGAGGTTGGCCCAGGGCAGGGCTTCCAGGCGTTCCTTGCCGATGGGTAGCTGGCAACGGTCGCAGGTACCGTAGCTGCCCTCGTCGACCTTTTCCAGGGCGCGGTTAACTTCGGTCAGTTGCGCACGGATACGGCCTTCCAGCGCCAGCCGCTTTTCCAGCTCGGCGCTTTCCGTGGCCTCTTCCTCGCGCTTGCCGAAGGGGCTGCCGTCGCGCCTTTCCTGCCCACCGCTGACCTCCGCTTCAAGCTGCGCGAATTCGCTATTCAGGCGCGCGCGCTCCTCAAGGAGCTGGTCACGGTGCTGATGTTGTTTTTCGGCCACTGTCGCCTCCACCGCCCAAGGTGTTCACCGGCCCGCCGTGCTGCCCGTCTCCAGTGTCGTCGGACAGACGGCAGTAAGTACGGAGAGACCACCGGCGCGGGCATGTGCCGCCCGATGTGAGTCCAGTGTAGACCATAAATGCCGGTTCGTCAATAACCCGGATACGGTATTTCGCTGGCAAGTGACGCCGGATGTAGTTAAAATGGAAGAAATTCCATTGAAGGAGACCCATGCCGGCACTCGACGGTATCCGTGTCCTGGATTTGACCAAGATCGGCCCCGGCCCGTACTGCACCATGCTGCTTGGTGACCACGGCGCCGAGGTGATCAAGATCGAGGCCCCGCCCTCGGTGAAAGACCGCCGTCGCGAGGGGGCCTTCAGTTCCCCCTCCGGCGAAGCGCGGCGGGAAGCCGTCTTCAACCCCATTGACCGCAACAAAATGAGCCTGGGCCTGAACCTCCAGACCGCGGCGGGGCGGGAGGTATTCCACCGCCTGGTGGCGCGCGCTGACGTGCTCATCGAGGCGTTCCGGCCCGGCGTCCCGGCGCGTCTCAAGATTGATTACGATACCCTGAGTCAGATCAACCCGCGGTTGGTCTACTGTTCCCTGACCGGTTACGGGCAGGACGGTCCGTACCGGGAACTGGCGGGCCACGAGGCCACCTATATTTCGATGGCGGGCGCGCTCGGGCTAATCGGTGAGGCGGGCCGTAAACCGGTGATACCGCTGACCCTGGTGGCGGACCGCGGCAGTACCCACCAGGCGACGATCGCGATACTGGCGGCGGTGGTGGCGCGGCAGTCCACCGGACGTGGGCAGTACATTGACCTGGCGATCATGGACAGCGTTATCTCGATGCTCGTCTGGCCCAGCTTCAGCTACTTCTATCACGGCGTGGTGCCGGTTCGGGATACCACCACGGAGCACGGTGTCTTCGCCTATTACGTCGTTTATGGGACCGGGGACGGTGGTTACGTCAGCCTGGGCTGCGTCGAGCCCTGGATGTGGGAGAAATTCCTCAAGGTGGTGGGCAAAGAGGAATACGCGCCTTACCACTTCAAGAACGAGCACCTCTTCGTACCGCAGACGGACCCCAAGTGGGCGGAGGTCAGGCGGGCACTGGAGCAGGTATTCCTCAGCCGCGGCCGTGACGCCTGGTTCGATTTGCTGCGCCGTAAGGGCATCCCGGTGGGCAAGGTGCAGTCCCTTGACGAGGTCTTTCGTGACCCACAGGTGAAGCACCGGGAGATGGTGCTCGCCATCGAGGACCCG
>CAZPSW010000034.1:4427-10981 GCA_964589255.1 uncultured Dehalococcoidales bacterium | reverse complement strand
GGACGTGGTGCGCGCCCGTGACGACGTCGTCGGCCTGGACAGCGCGATCCTGATGCACCCTTCGGTCTGGCAGGCCTCGGGCCACCTGAAGAACTTCACCGACCCGCTGGTGAGCTGCAAGTCCTGCCGCCAGCGCTTTCGTGCCGATGACCTGGCCGACGGCAAATGCCCATCCTGCGGCGGCGAGGTCAGCGAAGCGCAGAACTTCAACCTCATGTTCAAGACCTTCATGGGCCCGTTGGCGGATTCGGCGAGCACCGTCTACCTCAGGCCGGAGACGGCCCAGGGTATCTTCGTCAATTTCGCCAACGTGGTTGATACCACCCGTAAGAAACTGCCCTTCGGCATCGCCCAGATGGGCAAATCATTTCGCAACGAGATCACCACCGGCAACTTCATCTTCCGTTCCCGTGAATTCGAGCAGATGGAACTGGAATACTTCGTCAAACCCGAGACCGGCGACGCCCTATTCGAAGAATGGGTCCAAGCGCGCTTTGACTGGTACGTGGCGCTGGGGGTGAAGCCGCAAAATCTGCGCCTGCGCCCCCATGCCCAGGAATTCCTGGCGTTTTACGCCCGCGCCTGCACCGACGTGGAGTACTATTTCCCCATGGGCTGGGCCGAACTTGAAGGCGTGGCCAGCCGGGGGGACTTTGACCTGGCGCGGCACCAGGAGGCCAGCGGCCGCAACCTGACCTATTTCGACGAGGAGACCAAGGAGCACTACCTGCCCCATATCATCGAGCCCTCCGCGGGCGTCGACCGGTCAGTGCTGGCCTTTCTCTGCGACGCCTATGCCGAGGAACCGGACGGCGACGAAACGCGGGTGGTGCTGCACCTGCACCCGCGGCTGGCGCCGTACAAGGTGGCGGTGCTGCCGTTATCCAAGAAAGAGCCGGTGTCCAGCCTGGCGCGCCAGATTTACGCTGACCTGCGCCGCCGCTGGAACGTGAGTTATGACGAAACACAGAGCATTGGCCGCCGCTACCGCCGCCAGGACGAGATCGGCACGCCTTTCTGCGTGACCGCGGATTTTGATTCTCTGGAGGACCACAGGGTTACCATCCGGGACCGGGACACCATGACGCAGGTGCGGGTGCCCATCACGGAACTGGCCGCCACCCTGGCGGCGCGCCTGGAATGAAGCTGCTCCACTTCGCGGACCTGCACCTCGGGGTGGAACGCTATAGCCGAATGGACGCGGAAACCGGCCTGCCGACGCGCCTGCTTGATTTCCTGGGGGCGCTGGACTACCTGGTGAATTACGCCATTGATCACGCCGTGGACCTGGTGCTCTTCGCCGGGGACGCCTACCAGAGCCGGGAACCGAGCCAGACGCAACAGCGCGAGTTCGCGAAGCGTGTGCGCCGCCTCACCGAAGCCGGCATCCCGCTCTTCCTACTGGTGGGCAATCACGACCTGCCGAATGCCATCGGGCGCGCCACCACCACGGAGATATTTGATACCCTGGGGGTGGCCCGCGTTCACGTGGCGAACCGCCCCGGCCTGCAAACCATCAATACGCCGGGCGGTGAGATCCAGGTGCTGGCCCTGCCCTGGCTGCGCCGTTCCGCGCTATTGGGGCAGGAGGATACCGCTGGCCTGACGCTGGAGGAACTCAACCGGCGCCTTTCCGTTATTTTGGGAGACATCATCAGCAGCCGCGCCGCGGAACTTGATCCGGCCCTGCCCGCTGTCCTCTGCGCCCATGTCTGGACACAGGGGGCGCAGCTGGGTTCGGAGCACAGCATGATTTTGGGGGACGAGCACGCCTTGCTCCCCAGCAGCCTCACTCCGCCGGGCATTGACTACGTGGCGCTGGGCCACATCCACCGCCGTCAGGTGATCTCAGAAGCACCGCCGGTGGTCTATGCCGGCAGCCTGGCGCGCGTCGATTTCGGCGAGGAGGCGGACGCCAAGGGTTTCTACGTCATCGAAATCGACGCCTCTAAACCGCCGGGAGCACGCGCCACAGAGGTCGATTTTCAAGAGGTCCCGGGACGGGATTTCATCACCATCCGCGTCGAGCTTTCTACCGAAGACGCGGATCCGACGCAGGTGGTGTTTAACGCGGTGGCGCGCCACGGCGCCGCGCTTGAGGGTGCCATCGTACGCTTGCAGGTGAGCCAGCCGGCGGCGCTTGAGGGGGAGATCGACGACGCCCGTATCCGCGCTGCCTTGAAACCGGCACAGCACTTCAGCATCGCCCGCGAGGTGCCGCGTGAGGCACGCGCCCGGCTGGGTGACGCCGCCGCCGCGGAATACACGCCGCTGGAGGCGCTGGGGCACTACCTCGATACCAGGGGAGATGTCAGTCCGGAACGCAAAAAGACGCTGCTCGGTTCCGCCGCGGAGTTGATCCGGGACAAAGAGGCGCGCTAGCCCAGGAACCGTACCCAGAGCCAGGCGATGAGTATCCCCATGGCGCTGCCCATGATGACCTGGAACGGGGTGTGGCCCACCAGTTCCCGCAGGTCCTTCTCGTAGAACTCAAAACGGCGGCGCACGCGGAATTCGTTGATCATGCGGTTGATGACGTGGGCCTGGAAACCCACCGCGCGGCGCACTCCGGCAGCGTCATACATCACCACCACCGCCAGTATCGCCGCCACCGCGAAGGAAACCGAGTCAAAGCCCTGCACCAGCGCCACCGCCGCCGCCAACGCGCTGACGGTGGCGGTATGGGAGCTAGGCATGCCGCCGCTGGCCACCAGACCACGAATGTCGAGCCGCCTTTCCAGGATCAGGATTAGTATCACCTTGGTCAACTGTGCCACCGCCCAGGCGGTCACCGAGATCCACAAAACATCATTCGCCAGGAAGGGGTTCAAATTATCATTCTCCGTCGATTTTTCGGCTGGGGATTGTCCGTGCCCGCGTTTGAACGCGTGCGGGCCGCCTCGGAATTATAGCCGCTGGCCGGGTTCACTGTCCAACCCGGCGGCCTCCAGTGCCGTGGTATAAGCCCGGTGGGTGGCCTCGTTGAAGAGCATGAAGATAATCTCTCGCAGGGAGGTCACGTTGTCCCTGAGGTAGCGCTGCAGGGCGCCGGTGGCGACGCCCGCCGCCAGGCCCACCGGATAGCCGTAGGCGCCGCTGCTGATGGAGGGGAAGGCGATGCTGGCGAGGTCATGGCGCGTAGCCAGGGCCAGGTAGGCGGTATGCGCGCGGGCCAATGTCTCCGCCTCGCCCCGGTCACCGTCGTGCCAGACCGGACCCACGGTGTGGATCACGACGCGCGCCGGCAGGTTACCACCGCCGGTGATCACCGCCTCCCCGGCGGGCAGCGGCCCCTGGGCACGCACGATGCGCTGACATGCCGCCAGGATAGACGGGCCGCCGGCGCAGTGGATGGCACCGTCAACACCACCGCCACCGAGAAGTGATGAGTCAGCCGCGTTGACCACCGCGTCGACGCGTGTCAGCGTGATATCACCACGCGTCAGACGCAACGTTAGGGCCTACATCGAGATTGAAATGCCGGTCACGGTGATATTATAGCGCCGCCCCCCGGTTTCCGTCACGCTGGCGTCTGAGGTTGCCGCCTGAGCCCCGGCTGTGGTATACTTTGAAGCTGTACTGACTGCCGGGAGGATAATTTGCCAGAGAACGTCAGCATTAAGCGCCTGCTAGAGGCGGGGGCTCATTTCGGCCACCAGACGAGTCGTTGGAACCCCCGTATGAAACAATACATCTTCACCAAACGCAACGGCATCCACATCATCGACCTGGAAAAGACCGCGGTGATGCTGGAAAAGGCCAGCACCTTCGTGCGCCAGGTGGTAGAGGAAGGCGGCACCATCCTCTTCGTCGGCACCAAGAAACAGGCCCAGGGCGCGATTGAAGAAGAGGCCCGGCGTTGCGGCATGTTCTACGTCAACCAACGCTGGCTCGGCGGCGTGCTGACGAACTTCGTCACCATCCAGTCCCGCATCGATCACCTGGTACGCCTGGAAGACCAGCGCGAACGCGGCGAATTCAAGCGCCTGCCGAAGAAGGAAGCGCAAAAAAAAGAGGACCAGATCACGCGGCTGAACCGCCTCGTCGGCGGCTTCAAGGAAATGACGCAGCTGCCGAATGCGATGTTCATCGTTGACCCCTCCAAGGAGCGCATCGCGCTGGCCGAGGCGCACCGCGTCGGCATACCGGTGGTGGCCATGGTTGACTCCAACTGTAACCCCGATGAGATCGACCACCCGGTACCGTCCAACGATGACGCCATCCGTGCCATCCGGCTGGTGACCGCGCGCATGGCGGACGCCGTGCTTGAGGGCAAGGCCTCGCTGACCAGCATGATGGAGTCCGAAGGGGACGATACTTTCCAAATTGAGGCCGAGGCCGAAATTACAGCCGAAGTTGAGGCCGAAGTTGAAACCGAAACCGTGACCGGGGACGCGGACGCAGACGGTACCGCCACTGACTTGGAACCGGCCATCGCCGCGGTCACGGAAGACCAGGCCGATTTACCCGACGAAGACTAAGGGGAATACTTGGAAATCTCCATCACCAGTATCAAAGAACTGCGCGAACGCTCCGGGGGCGGCGTCATGGACTGCCGCAAGGCGCTGGAAGAATCCGGGGGGGACCTGGACAAGGCGACGCAGATCATCGAGCGCATGGCGCTGGCCTCAGCCGAGAAACGCACCAACCGCGTCACCGGCCAGGGGCAGATAGGCAGTTACATTCACCTCGGCGGCAAGATCGGCGCCCTGGTCGACATCGGTTGCGAGACTGATTTCGTGGCCCGCACCGAGGAGTTCCAGCAACTGGTGCATGACGTGGCGATGCAGGTCGCCGCCATGGAGCCGGTCTGCCTCTCCCGCGAGAGCGCGCCTGAGGGCGAGGACATCAGTGATACGCAGTGCCTGCTGCTCCAGGACTACATCAAGGACCCCTCGAAGACGATCCAGGACCTTGTTACCGAAACCGCCGCCAAGACCGGCGAGAACATCCGAATTCATCGCTTCGCGCGTTTCGCGGTGGGCGATTAGACAACCCGCGCCAAGCGCGCATCAACGGATGGTTTGCATGCCCACACCGAAATACAAAAGGGTACTCCTGAAACTCAGCGGCGAGGCCTTTAGCGGCAGCGAATCCTTCGGTATTGACAATGACACTCTGATCGCCATGGCGCGTCAGATCCGTACCATTCACGAACTCGGCGTCAGCATCGGCGTGGTGGTTGGCGGCGGCAACTTCTGGCGCGGCAGCGTCGCCAGCGCGATGGGCATTGACCGCGTTACCGCGGACCACGCCGGTATGCTGGCCACCGTGATCAACGCCCTGGCCCTGCAGGACATGCTGGAACAGCAGGGCGTTACCGTACGCACCCAGAGCGCGATCGTGATCAACGAGGTCGCCGAGCCGTTCATCCGCCGCCGCGCCATGCGCCACCTGGAGAAGAACCGCGTCGTGATCCTGGCCGGTGGCACCGGCAACCCCTACATGACCACCGATACCGCCGCCGCCCTGCGCGCGGTGGAGATTGGCGCCGAAGTGCTGCTGATGTGCAAGAACCACGTCGACGGCGTCTACGACGACGATCCGCGCCAGAACCCCAAGGCCAAAAAGTACGATTCACTGACCTACATGGAGGCGCTGAACCGCCGCCTCGGCGTGATGGACGCCACCGCCCTCTCTCTTTGCCTGGAGAATAAGTTGCCGGTCATCGTCTTCGATTCCCTCGCTCCCGGCGGCATCAAGCGCGCAGTGATGGGGGAGAAGATTGGCACCGTGATCGGCAGCGCCGGGAGTGGTAAAGATGATTGATGCCGTGATGCAAACCGCCAGGGACAAAATGGGGAAATCGATCGAATTCCTGAAAAACGAACTAGCCGGCCTGCGCACCGGACGCGCCAACCCATCGCTGGTGGAACATTTGAAGGTTGATTACATGGGCACCCCGATGCCGGTGCAGCACCTGGCCAACGTGGCCGCGCCGGAAGCCGGATTGCTGCTCATCCAGCCGTGGGACAAGAATGCCATAGACCCCATTGAGAAGGCCATCATGAAGAGTGATCTGGGCCTGACCCCCACCAGTGACGGCAGCGTCATCCGCATCATGGTGCCGCCGCTTTCCGAGGAACGTCGCCGGGACATCATCAAACTGGTCGCCAAACGCGTTGAGGACGCCCGGGTGGCGATTCGTAACCTGCGGCGGGACAGCCTTGAAGAACTGAAGAAACTGGAGCGCGAAAAGGATATTTCGCAGGACGAACAGAAACGCGCCCAGGGCCAGATACAAAAGATCACCGACAGCTTCATCGCCCAGGCGGACCAGACTGGCCAGGGTAAGCAGGCGGAACTGGCCGAGGTCTAGCACCACGGCACGTTCGTTTTGGATATGAACAGCCCCCGGAACACCGCCGGTAATGACCCCATACCGCCCCGCCACGTGGCCATCGTGATGGACGGCAACCGCCGCTGGGCGCAGGAACGCGCCCTGCCCCAGGTTGACGGGCACCGCGCCGGAGTGAACAACCTGCACCGCGTGCTCCAGACGCTGGGCGATTACGGCGTGAAACACGTCACCATCTTCGCCTTCTCCACCGAGA
>CAZPSW010000034.1:0-4417 GCA_964589255.1 uncultured Dehalococcoidales bacterium | reverse complement strand
TTCGGAGCAGGAGGTAAAGGGCCTGATCACGCTCTTCGAGGAGATCATCACCCCGAAATCACGGGAACTGAATGGCCGCGGGGTGCAGATACGCCACCTCGGCAGTTTGAAGGGCGTCTCCGCCGTCATCCGCCGCAGCATTCAGGGGGCGGTACGCCTGACGCGGGGCAATCGGGACATGATCCTCAACGTCGCCTTCAACTACGGTAGCCGGTGGGAGATGGTGGACGCGGTGCGGCGCATCGTAAAGCAGGGTACGGCGCCTGGAGAAATAGATGAAGCGCTGCTGGAGGACCACCTTTACACCCGTGGCCAGCCGGACGTGGATCTGATGATCCGCACCGGCGGCGAGCGTCGCCTTTCCAATTTCATGCTCTGGCAGTCCGCCTACGCCGAGATCTATTTCTCGGACCGGCTCTGGCCAGACTTTGATGAGGCCGAGGTGGCTCGGGCCGTCACCTGGTACGGGCAGCGCCAGCGACGCTTCGGCGGCTAGACCCGCGCGTGCCTCAAAGTGGTAAGATTGAGACGGTCCATCTGAAATATACCATGCTGAAAAAGAGATTCATCACCGCCATTATCGCCGGCGCCCTCGCCTTCGTCACCGTCTGGTTCGGCGCGCCCTGGTTCACCGCCCTGGTGATTATCTTCGGTGTCAGCGGCGCCCACGAATTCTACCGCCTCTGCGACGTCAACAGTACCCGTGGCCTCTGGCTGATCGGGCTCACCATGACGGCGCTGCTGATCGTCAGCCCGCACTTCACCTGGCTGCACCAGCTGGACGTACTGGCCATCGGCAGCGTCATTTCGCTGGTCTGGCTACTCTTCCGCCACCGCCGCCAGAATGCCTTCCAGGAGTGGGCCTGGATGCTCGGCGGGGCCGTTTACCTGGGCCTCTTCCTGAGTTATTTGGTGGCGGTGCGGGGAATGGACTTCGGGCGTAATTTCGTCTATCTGGCGGTGCTCGCCAACACCGGCGCCGATGTCTTCGCATTCTTCGTGGGACGCGCCTTCGGCGGGAAGCTGCTGGCCCCCGCCATCAGCCCCAAGAAGACCTGGGCCGGCCTCTGGGGCGGCGTCGCGGGCACTTTCGTCGCCGGGATGCTGGTTTATCACTTCATGGACTTCCCGGTCACTTTCGGCTACGGCGGGGCGGCGTTGCTCTGCCTGCTGATCGCGGTGGTGGCGCCGCTCGGTGACCTGGTGGAATCCCTCTTCAAGCGTAATTTCAATACCAAGGAAGCGGGTTCCCTGCTACCGGGCCACGGCGGTTTCCTGGACCGCCTGGACAGCATCGTTTTCAGCAGCGTGGTGGTCTACTTCTTCCTCGTCTGGTCCGGCTTTGGTGGCTAGCGATAACTGCCCAAAGCGGCGGTCTGTGGCATAATAGTGATATGAACCGCAGGGACATCGTCATCATCGGTAGCACCGGTTCCATTGGCCGTCAGACCCTGGACGTGGTGCGCGCGCGCCCCGACCGTTTCCGCGTGGCGGCGCTGGCGGCGGGGCAACACACCGCCCTGCTGGCCACGCAGATCGCCGAATTCCACCCGGACCACGCCAACTGGACGGACGGCGCGGTACCACCGGAAATGCCCGCCGGTTGCCGCTACCTGCCGCTCGAGGAGATGGCGGCACTGGAAACTGCCGACCGGGTAATGGTCGCCGCCGCCGGGACGAGCGGCCTGGCCCCGACGTTGGCGGCGGTGCGCGCCGGTAAAAACGTCTGCCTGGCGAATAAAGAATCGATCGTCACCGCCGGGGCGCTGATCCTCCGGGAAGCCGCTGTCAGCGGCGCCCGTCTGCTGCCGGTGGACAGTGAGCACAGCGCCGTCTGGCAGTGCCTGGAACACGAGCGGGAATACGTCAGGCGCGTCTGGCTGACGGCTTCCGGCGGCCCCTTCCACGGCTATGCCAAAGAACAACTCCAGGGCGTCACCGCCGCCCAGGCGCTGGCGCATCCGTCCTGGCAGATGGGGCCCAAGGTCACCATTGATTCGGCGACCCTGCTGAACAAAGGACTGGAAGTGATCGAGGCGCGCTGGCTCTTTGACCTGGACTTTGACCGCATCAAGGTGGTGGTCCACCCGCAGAGCATCGTCCACTCCCTGGTGGAGTTCGTCGACGGCTCCTTCAAGGCGCAGCTCAGCGCCCCGGACATGCGCCTGCCGATACAATACGCCTTGTCGTACCCGGAACGGCTGCCCGGGCCCGGCCTGCCGAAGCTCGACTGGCACCAGATCGCGAAACTGGACTTCGCGGCGCCCGACGATGACGCCTTCCCCGGCCTGGCACTGGCGGTGGCGGCGGGACGGCGCGGGGGTACCTTCCCCGCGGTGCTCTGCGGCGCTGACGAGGCGGCAGTGGCGCTATTCCTGGAGGGGCGCCTCAAATTCACCGATATCACCCGCATGGTGGCGCGGGCGTTGGAACAGCACCAGTCCGGCGGCGGTGAACCGGATCTGGAGCAGGTACTGGCCGCCGACGCCTGGGCCAGGACAGAAGTCAGACAGATGGCCCAGAGGACACGCTAGCCGGTGGCAATCTTCATCTCCATCCTTGTTTTTGTGGCCATGTTGACGGCGCTGATGCTGATACACGAACTCGGTCATTACGTCACCGCGCGGCTGGCCGGGGTGAAGGTGGAAGAGTTCGGGCTGGGCCTGCCGCCGCGCATCTGGGGTCTGACTCGCGGTGAGACGACATATTCGTTCAACTGGCTACCCATGGGCGCTTTCGTCAAGATGCTCGGCGAGGAAGACCCGACGGACCGGCGCAGCTTCGCCGCCAAACGCAAACGCACGCGCCTGGTGATATTGTTCGCCGGTTCCACGATGAATCTGCTGGCACCGGTACTGCTCTTCTCCATCGCCTTCATGGTGCCGCACGACGTGCTTTACGCCGATGTCGTGATCAACGAGGTGCACCCGGAGTCTCCCGCCGCCGCCGCCGGTTTTATGGCGGGGGACACCGTAAAGACGGCCGACGGGCGAGAGATACGTTTCCTCGGAGACCTTAGCCGCTACACCCAGATGAACCTGGGCCGGGAACTCACCTTCGAGGTGGTACGCGCTGACGGTGCCGAGGCCGTTGTCGAGGTCATCCCGCGTTGGCGGGTGCCGCCGGGACAAGGGGCGATGGGCATCGTCATCGGCATGCCCGATGTTGACCCCGAGACCGACATCTTGAGCGTCCGGGAACCCTTCGGGCGCGCCGTCAGGATGGGCCTGGTGCAGTGCGGGGAGACCTTTGTGCTCTACAAGAACGAGATCATCAAGTGGCTCGTCGGCGCCAGCGAACCCGTCCTGGTCGGCCTGGTGGGCGTGGCCGAGATCACCCACAAGGTGCGCGCCTACGGCGTCGGCCCAACGCTGGAACTGGCCGGTACCTTGAGTTTGATCCTGGGCACCGTCAACCTC
Organism: uncultured Dehalococcoidales bacterium; assembly: GCA_964589255.1. Taxonomy (GTDB): domain Bacteria; phylum Chloroflexota; class Dehalococcoidia; order Dehalococcoidales; family SURF-40; genus CAZPSW01. The sequence continues at coordinate 998 of CAZPSW010000034.1, read as the reverse complement.
TTTCCGCTACCGGCGCTGGACGGGGGACGCATCGCCTTCATCGTGCTGGAGTGGTTGCGTCGCGGCAAGCGCGTGACACCACGCACTGAGGGCCTGATCCACATGATGGGCTTTGCGCTGCTGATCATGGTGGCGCTATTGATCACCTACCAGGACATCAACCGCATCATCAGCGGCGGGAGCCTGTTGCCATGACCTCGCGGCGGCAGAGCAAGGAGATCAGGATCGGCGGTGTCAGCGTCGGCGGGGACGCCCCCATTTCCGTGCAGTCGATGACCAGTACCGACACGCGGGACGTCGCGGCCACGGTGACCCAGATCAAGCTGCTGGAGGCGGCGGGTTGCGAGATCATTCGCGTCGCGGTTCCGGACCTGACCGCCGCGGCGGCGATCGCGGAAATCAAACGCCAGACCCACCTGCCGCTGGTGGCGGACATTCATTTCGATTACCGGTTGGCGCTGGCCGCGCTCGAGGCCGGTTGTGACGCGCTGCGCCTGAACCCAGGCAACATCGGCGGGCCGGACCGGGTGAGCCAGGTGGTGGCCGCCGCTAAAAAACGTTCGGCGCCGTTACGCGTCGGGGTCAATGCCGGTTCTTTACCGCTAGGGGATGATTCCGCCGCTACCGTAGCGGAACGCATGGTGGCCGCGGCGCTGGCCCAGGTGCGTCTGCTGGAAAGCCTGGGCTTTGACCTGATTAAAATATCCCTCAAGGCCTTTGGCGTGCGCACCACCATCGAGGCCTATACGCTGATCGCGGCACAGGTACCCTACCCGCTGCACCTAGGCATCACGGAGGCGGGTCTGCCATTTCACGGGGCCATTCGCAGCGCCGTTGGTATCGGTACTTTGCTCTACCAGGGCATCGGCGATACCATCCGCGTCTCCCTGACCGGGGACCCGATGGCCGAGGTCGACGCCGCCTGGGAGATACTCAGCAGCCTGGGTCTGCGGCAGCGCGCCCTGACGCTGGTCTCCTGCCCCACCTGCGGGCGCGCC
>CAZPSW010000033.1:5628-11126 GCA_964589255.1 uncultured Dehalococcoidales bacterium | reverse complement strand
ATTCCCAGCATCACCCGCTGGCGCATGCCACCGCTGAACTCGCCGGGGTACTGCGTCAGCCGGTCCTCGGCGTCCGTGATGCCGACGATGTCCAAGAGGCGCATGCACTCCGCGTCGACCTGCTTTTTCTGGATCACCTGGTGTTCCAGCATCCCCTCTGATATCTGCGTGCGGATGTTGAAAACGGGGTTTAAACTCGTCATCGGTTCCTGGAAGACCACCGCGATTCGTTTGCCGCGGACGTGGCGTATCTCCTCCGGCTTTAATTTGAGCAGATCCCGGCCTTCGTAGATCACCTCGCCGGCGAGGATCTTGCCCGGCGGTTCTGGAATCAGCCGGATCAGCGAGTAGGCGCTGACCGACTTGCCGCAGCCGGACTCACCGACCAGCGCCACCATCTTGCCGCGGGGGATGTCATAGCTGATGCCGTCGACGGCCTTCAACCAGCCACGCTTGGTCATAAAATGGGTTTTCAGGTTCCTGACCTGAAGCAGCATCTCGTTATCCGCAGTCATCGGGTATTTCCTTTTCTACTGTTTGGTTTGCCGTTCATAATTTTTTCTGCTTCGGGTCCCAGTAGTCCCTGAGTGCATCGCCCAAAAAGTTCGAGGCGAATACCGTGATACTGATCGCCAAGCCGGGGAAGATTACCATCCAGGGCGCGCCGTACAGCCGCGCTGCGGAGCTCAGGATGCGGCCCCACGAGGGCCACGGCGGCGGCACCCCGAGGCCCAGGAACGACAGTCCCGATTCGGCCAGGATCGCCCCGGCGATGCCCGTCGAGAGAATGATGATGTAAGGCGCCAGCGTGTTCGGGAAGAGGTGTTTGAAAATGATGTGCGACGGCTTGGCACCCACCGCCCGCGCCGCCTCGATGAACTGTTGCCCCTTCAGGGACAGCGTCACCGAACGCGCCACCCGGTTGGCCGCCGGTATCATGTTCAGTGAGATGGCGAAGATCAGGTTGCCGATCGAGCCGCCCAGCACCGCCACGATGGCGATGATTAAAATCAGGTTGGGGAATGCCTGCAGGGTGTCCGAGATGCGCTGCATCACGGTATCGATCTTGCCGCCGTAGTAGCCGCTGACCATACCGTAAATGGTGCCCACCGTTTTACCGATGAAGGCCGAGGAGACGCCGATGAGGAGCGCCAGCTGGGCACCGGCGATAATCCGGCTGAAGAGGTCCCGCCCGTATTGATCGGTGCCCATCCAATGCTGCCAGGACGGGGCCTCCAGGCGCGAGGCCATGTCCTGCTCAATGAAATCATAGGGGGTGATGAACGGCCCGATCACGGCGATCACCATCAAGCCGATCAGTATCAGGGCCGCGATACCACCCACCGGCTTCTCGCGCATGAATTTCCAGAGCGCGCGCCAGGCCTTCGTCCAGCGTGACCCCGTCTTGATTGGTGCTCTCCGTGATGTCGTCATTACGACTACCTTCCTAATTATATCGCACCCTGGGATCGATCCAGGCGTAAGATATGTCAATCATCAAATTCAGACCGAGCATGATGAAGGCCTTGACCAACACGATACCCATCACCAGCGGAATGTCCCGCGCGTTGACCGCGTCGATCAACAGCGAGCCGAGGCCCGGAATCCCGAAAAGGGTCTCCATGATCACCACGCCGCCGAGCATGTAGGCGGCCTCCAGGCCAAAGAGTGTGATTACCGGCAGCATCGCGTTACGCAGCGTGTGCACGAAGACGATACGCCGTTCCGGCAGGCCCTTGGCGCGCGCCGTGCGGATATAGTCCGAGCGGATCACCTCAAGCATGGTGGAACGCAGCATACGCGCCTTGGAAGCTGCCCCCCGGACGCCCATCAAAATCCCCGGCATCCAGTACTGCTGGAGGGCGATTCCCGGCGCCGTAAAGAGGGTCACGTAATCAAACGGCGGGAACCACCTGAAGGTGGTCACCACGAAGCTGATCAACAGGATACCGACCCAGAAGCTGGGCGCCGCCAGGAACGAGACCGCCCAGGCCCGGAGACCGTAATCCCAGAAGGTGTCCTGCTTGAGAGCCGAGATCACCCCCACCGGGATCGCGATGATGATACTGAACACCAGACCGATAATCATCAGGCCAATGGTGTAGGGGAAGCGAATCGCGATTTCATCGACGACCGGGGCCCCGGTCCAATACGAAACCCCCATGTCCCCCCGCAGCAGGTTACCGAACCATTGGGTGTATTGCTGCCAGAGCGGCAGATCCAGCCCGAGTTCATGGGTCAGGAGTTCGTACTGCACCGGGTCCACGTAGCCCGTTTCCTCGGAGAGCATCACCTTGACGATGTCCCCCGGTATCATGTACATCAACACGAACAGGAAGGTGCAGACCAGCCAGGCCGTCACGATGAGCCAGAAGATGCGTCTGATTATATAGTTTCGCATTTCACGTCTTTCAGAGATTGTCGGGCGCTACCCGGTGTATCACCGCGATGCATTTGTGCCCTGCCGCGTCCGCCACCGGGCGCCGGCGCCGGGAGATGTGGCGGGCGTCGGCACCCGGTTCGCGTTCGTCGGGGACATTCGTTACTTGGAAACCCTTTTCGACTCGTCGATCCAGACGTCCTCAAAACGGCAGACGTTGGAGTACGACTGGTCCATGAACTTCAGGTTCTGCACGTGGGGATAGGCCGCCATGAAGTTCTTGATGAAACCGCCCGTGGGCAGTATCGGGGCCTCCGTCAGTATGATCGTCTCCAGCTCCCAGATCAGGTTCTTGCGCTTCTCGGCGTCAAGCTCACGGTCCAGGAGGTCAAATATCTTGTCGATCCTTGGATTACGGTAGTTCGTGTAGTTGGCGAAGCCGTCACTGAGTAGCAGCGGCGCGGTTTGGATCACGTCCGAGCCGCCCTTGAACGTCTGGCAGAAGATGTCGTAATCATCCTCATCAAGGAGAGCCTCGACCTCGGCGCCGGAGGTGGCCTTCACCTCAACCTCGATGCCGAGGTACTTGCGTATCTCGTCGGCGAGCACCAGGTTCATGCCGACGTAGCCACCCGAAGTGGCCCCCTTGCGCCCCACCGAGAGCATTTTCAACGTCAGACCGCCGCCACCCTCGTAACCGGCGTCCTTCAACAACTGCTGCGCCTCGGCGACGCGCTCCTCGTAAGGCTTGTCCCAGCCCATCAGCCGGGCGACCTCGTCCTTGGGCAGGCCAACCGCCTCGCGGAAGACGCCGACGCCCTCGCTGCCGAACATCAGGTCTTCAGAGTAGCCCACGATGATGTCATCTTGCCTGAGGATCAGGCCGATGGCGCGGCGCACACGCACGTCATCCAGCGGCTTGTGCGCGGTGTTGAGGTAGAAGACGGCGCTCCAGTCCGCGTCCCGCGGCGTGTAGAGTAATTCCGGGGCGATTTCCTTGAGCTCCATCAGGGTGCTCAGGCGCACCGCCGACGAGACCGGGCTCTTCATGTCCGTGCGCATTGCCGCGAGGTACTGGTTGGCAGCGCCGCCGGTCTGGATCAGGTTGAAGCCATCCAGGTAGGGCAGCTGGTTGCCGTACTTGTCCTTCTTGAAGTAGTCCGGATTGCGCTTGTACTCCAGCAACAGGCGCACCTTGTAGTCAGTGCACAGGTATGGCCCGGTGCCGACCATGAAGGCGATGTCCTTGTCCGAGGTACCCGCCATGTGCTGCGGCAGGATCAGCGCGTACGGCGTCGCCAGCATCGGGAGGAAGGTCGCCGAAGGGTAGGCCAGCGTCACCTTGACCGTGTTGGTGTCAATCGCTTCAGAACTCACGTAAGACGGGAACCAGCCGGAGATGGCGCTCCGGGTGACGTCGGTCATCTTGTCCAGGCTGTAGACCACGTCTCCAGCGGTGAGAGGCTTGCCGTCGTGCCACTTGACCCCCGGGTGCAGATTAAAGGTCCAGGTCAGGCCATCGTCACTCATCTCCCAGCTATCGGCCAGGTCCCCGATGATGTTGGAAGGCACCGTCTCTTTATAGGTGTTGTCGTACATCAGCAGGCCGTTGAAGACCGGCAGACTGGCCACCGGCCCGTAGCCCACCATCTTGTGGGGATCAAAGCTGCGCGGCGTCAGCAGGGCATAAGTGATGGTACCGCCGTACTGCGGTTCCCCCTCAGGGACCGGGTTCGGCGTCACCCAATACGGGCCCAGCTTCACCTTTTCCGTCTTCGGGGCCTCCGGCGCCGCGACAGGCGCTTCGGTTGGCGGCGTTGGTACCGGTGCCGGCGTTGGTGCCGGTGCCGGCGTTGGTACCGGTACCGGCGTTGGTACCGGTACCGGCGTCGAATCCGGGGGGGGATTACAGGCGGCGAATGTAATGGTCGCGAATACCACTACTAGCAGCGCCACCGCCGGCATTCTCCACTTATTCATCATCATGCCTCCTGGGAAGACGATCAGGTTCCTTCTTTTATTCAAGGCGGCGGCGTCAGTGCCGCCGTTCCGGGATAGGATTACTTCTTTACGGTGAAGGGGAAATTCTTAATTATCGCCGAACCGTCCGGCAGGGTTACCGTCACCTCCAGTGTGGCCTCGCCTTCGCGGGACATGGTGCTGACGTTCATCTTCAAGGTGACCAAACCATCAGCATCGGTGACGCCCGGGTCCGGGCTACGCGCGCTTCGCGTACCAGTGCCGGGGTTGACGAAAATCAGCACCACTTTGGAGTTGGAAGCGGTCTTGATCACATACTCCACGGCTTCCCCCGGACCGACAGTTTCCGGAGTGATCGAGACAAACTCAATCGTGGTTCCGGTGGCGACCTTGGGGGCATCGGCGGCTCTGGGATCGTCGGGCTGCAGCAATTCACCCGCCGGGCCTTTCTCTCCCGGCGGCCCCTGCGCGCCGGGTATCCCCGCGGGCCCGATCCTCCCTGCCGGTCCTTCAGGCGCTGCCGCCCCCGCCGTCCCCTGCGGCCCCGTCGACCCCATCGATCCCGCCGGACCCACCGGACCCACCGGGCCGACCGGACCAGCTGGACCGGCGCAGGCCATTAAGACTACGGCCACGAGGAACACCAACAGGGCCGTCGACGTCATTCTTTTCATCAGGCTGCCTCCAACCTTCGATCTCCAGGTTACCCGTATTCGCTGCACGCCGTCAGTCTGATTACGAACCGAGCGGCGTCAGGGGCGGCGCCTCCGCCGGGCACTTGTCCTTGCAGACCATGTAAGGGAAGTTCTCGATTACCTTGGAGCCGTCCGGCAGGGTCACCGTGACCTCCAGGGTGGCCAGTTCCCCATCGCGGGTTACGTAGGTGCTGACGGTCATACTCAGGGTGACATTGCCGTCGGCATCGGTGGTGCCCGGTTTGGGGCTGGACGAACTCCGCGTGCCGGAACCGGGATTGATGAAGATCAACTGGACCTTGGAATTCGGGTAGGTCTTGATCTGGAACTTCTCGCTGAGCTTCTTGTTGGTGCGCAAGGCCACGCGGAAGCGCCATTTCTCGACCGGGTTGAGGCTGACCGCATTCCACAGCGGACCGATGTCGAACTTCCCCACTTCGTAG
>CAZPSW010000033.1:1162-5618 GCA_964589255.1 uncultured Dehalococcoidales bacterium | reverse complement strand
ACACCGCCGGAGGCCATCGCCGGGGTCGCGGTTATTTCAATCGCGCCGCTCGGCGCCGCGGTAGCGCCGCTGCTGCTATCACTATCACCGGAGGTGGTTGGAATCACCGCGGGCGGCCCCGGAGGTCCGTCATCACCCTTGAGCCCAATGGGCCCCTGTGGGCCCGCCGGACCTCGCGGGCCTTCCGCGCCCGCCGTTCCATCCGCTCCGGCGGGCCCCGCCGATCCTGTCGGCCCTGCCGGGCCTGCCGGGCCTGCCGGTCCCGCCGGTCCCGCCGGTCCCGCCGGACCACAGGCGGCCAGCGGCACCGCAAGGAGCAGCAGCATCAGAGAAAACACCAGTATCATCATAATTCTCTTCATTGGTACCCTCCTATAGATATGCCCTTCTGTTGTTCTATTACGAGGCGTGCGCCGCTCGAGCGGCGCGGCTGAGAGTGACAATCCCCTGACGCCGGAGCGAACACCGTTGCGCCAGGGAGAAGAGGAGGAAGTCCGTGGTTAAGACTACGGGAGTACCTGAGCCGACACATTCCGCAACAGTCCTCTGTCGGATCCGCATTATGTCATCATAACGATTATCGGTTACTAAGTTGTTCGGGCGTGTAATGCGAATTCAATCAATTGAGATGCTTATTTTAAGTCGATTATATCTATGTTTGTCAAGCCGAGTATTCGGTAGCTATACAGTGATATACGCTAGTATGCTTGACTTATTACCGTTATAATATTTCTCAAATTAATTATACGCGTCTGTATAACATTGCACGTCACACCGATTAAGGTTAGAATGCTGGCGGTGTACTTTCAGACTGATAATCGTCTATAATGTAATCAACCGCGCCCTGCAAGGCAGTAAAGATGACAACAAAGACGACCAGAAAGAACGCACCGGTACTGTTCCAGAATCCACACCTGGGTGTCTGGGTGGCCTACATGTGGACCAAGGACGTGCTGGACCGCCTGCGTAACCGCGAACTGAAAGCCTGCGGCATCAACCTGGAATACCGCGGCGTCTTGAACGCGGTCAAACGCCAGGGGATGAACGCCACTCCCGGTGAAATTGCCAAGTCCCGCGGCAGACGCCCCCACACCATCTCCCAGGTGATCCGCAACATGGAAAAAGAGGGGCTGATAACGCGCCACAAAGACTTGAATCGCCGCAACATGGTACGCATCGCGCTGACCGACAAGGGCGCTTACGCGGTGAACAACACGGCGGTCTCCGACGCCTTCATGGACATCTTCAAGACCACTCTGCGCCCCGCTGATATGGACCACTTCGCCCGCTGCATGGAACTGCTGCGCAACCGCGCGGAGAATCGCTATGCCGTGGAGTTCAATGCCGCCCCTTATTATGAGAGTTACCGGGAGCGCGTCAACGGCGACGACTTCTGGCGCGTGCTGCGCCGGGCGAATCACACCTTGAGCCAGATCGCGGCGGTGATCAGCGACGTGCGGCAGCAGGGTCTCCTCACCGGCATCCAGGAGATCGATGGCATCAACCTGGTCCGTACCGCGCTGATCCAGGAGTGCTTCGAACCCGAAACCCTGGGTAAGCTCAGTGAGAACCTGGAAATACTGAGGAACCAGGCCGACGACAAGCTGACGCTGGAAAACATGGTGCTGGAGCCCGAGGCGGCCGCCGGGTCCGACCGCGACCCGAGCACCGGCTCCGCACTGTGGCGCTCCCTGAGCCGTTCCCACGACCTGATAATCCGCATCCGCGACAGGGAGCTGGCGCAGTACGGCTGCTCAACGCAACTGGCCTCGGTGCTCTACGCCGTGAGCAACCTCGGCGACGAGGCCACCCCGGGCCAGATCGCGAAATGGCGCATGCGTAACCTGAGCACCATCAGCCACTTCCTGGCCCGGATGCAGCAGCAGGACCTGGTGGACACCCGGCGCTACGCCGGCGGCGGCAAACGGAGCCAGGTACGGCTCACCCCGAAAGGCGGTGAACTGCTGGAGCAGGCTACCCGCGCCGAATCGATCGTCCAGATCTTCGCCGCGATACCAGAGGCCGAGCTGGCATTATTCCGTAAACACCTGCGCGCGATCCGCGCCCGCGCCATCGGCGAGCTGGACCTGCGGGAACGCCGCAACATCCACGACCTGGTGCTGCGCTATTAATTGAGTCAAACCAACTCAGGGGAGGACACGGCCCCAGGCACCGAAAGTGCCAAGTTAAACCGGGAGTATCGACATGGATTACGATTTGATCGTCGCTGGGGCGGGCCCCGGCGGGCTGATGGCCGCCCGCACCGCTGCCGCGGACGGCTTCAAAGTACTGCTGCTGGAACGCAAGAAGAACATCAGCGACATCAAGCGGGACTGCGCCCAGATCTTCTACATCAGGAAGATTAGTTTCGACCGTATCACGCGAAAGCAAATCCCCTACCACGACGGCTACACCGAACCGGTGTCCGCCGAGGTCACCTTCGACGGCGCCCGGCTGCACTTCCTGGCGCTGGGTATCACCCTGGACTATCGCGGCCCGCTGCGCGCCTACTACAATAAGATCAGCCTTTCCCCCGGCGGCTATCAAATCTACAGGTTTCCGCCGTTCCAGAGGATCTGGGGCTTCTACTACCAGAAGGAGGCCCTTGTGGCGGGGATGCTGGCGGACGCTGAAAGGGCGGGTGTCGAAGTGGTGAACGAGGCCTTCGTCACCGGCGCGCGCAACACCGATCGCGGCGTCGAGGTGAGGGTGCGGAAAGGGTGGGGCGAGGCGGTCTTCACGGCGCGCCACGCCATCGCCGCCGACGGGCGCACCTCGCGCGTCGCCGACAGCCTGGGCCTGAACGAAAACAGACCGGGCCGCCGCATCCGCCACCGCCTGTCCTACATCCTGGAGGGCGTCAGGGCGCCCCTGAAGGACACCACCTATTTCAACTGCACCATCCCCAGCATCAGCCCGACGGGGAACATCGGTATCGGTATTTCCGCGGACGGTCTCACCCGCGTCGGCGTCGGCTCGTCCAACGAGATCCTGCCGGCGACGATACTGGACAAGTTCCTCAAATTACCGGCCTACCGTGAGTGGTTCGGGGACACCCGCATCGTGAGCAAGATGGCCGACGGCAACCAGTGGCACCCGCCGATTAAAAACTTGGTGGTGGGCAATATCCTGCTTGTCGGTGACGCCGGGGCCCCGATCGAGGCCTTCATGCAGGGCGCGGTGGCCTGCGGCTACCAGGCCGTCAAGGCCATTGAGAAAGAGAGCCGGGGCGAGAACGGCTACGCTGAATACAGCGACTGGTGGCGGAACTCCTTCGCCTTCAACAAAAAGAATATCACCCGCACCCTGGCGGAACGCAATTGGCCTCTGAATCGCCTCCACGACGACGCTGAGCTGGACTACATCTGGAGCCTGTGCCAGGGCGAGATCGGCATCATGGAAGTCCTGATCGAGGGAAAGCTGGACATTGTCAAACGGGAGCGGCCCCACCTCTACGACAGAATCATGGCGCCGGCGCCGACCGGATAAAGGGAGTAAGGAGTGGCATTACGCATCACCGAAGACTGCGTCAAGTGCACCGCCTGCGAACCGTGGTGCCGGAACCTGGCGATCAGCGAGGGCGACGCGACATACGTGATCGACCCCGATCGCTGTACCGAGTGCGTCGGGATTTACCCGCTGCCCAAATGCCTGGAAATTTGCCCGCTGGGCGCGGCCAGGCCCGACCCGGCGCACCGGGAGACCCGCGCCGCGCTGCTGGCGAAGTGGCAAGTGCTGCACCCCGGCGAGACGCCGGTGGAGGGCTGATCTCCTTACCAAGCCGGTGCAACAAGTGTTGAATTTCAACTGACCGATGCCCAAGCACTCCATATTCCAATCCCCCCTCGATTCGGGCCTGCGGCGTCGCCATCGCCCCGATATTAACTCAAGTTGGCGATAATCCAAATTATAAGGAGAGCCACCGTTGCCGCAAATAGAAAAGATCGATTTCAACCAAAAACTAATCAACCGGGCGGAATTGCCTTTGCTCGGCAAACGAGTACTTTTCACCTCCCCGCGACACTACGCGGGAAACCTGGCGGACCGGCTGGTGGAACGCGGCGCGCGCCCCATCTGGATGCCCACCATCGCGATCTACCCGGTTGACGATTACGGCGAATTCGACCAGGCGTTGCGCCATCTGGAAAGCTACGACTGGGTGAGTATCACCAGCGTGATGGGCGCTCAGGCCTTGGTCAACCGGTTAAAAGCGCTGGGGCTGGGCGCAGCGGCCGCCGGAAAGGCGAAAATCGCCGCTTTCAGGCAGGATGCGATTCCCCTATCCCAACTCGGCATCACGGCTGACCTGATCCCCGACGTGAGTTATCCCAGCGTGATGGTTGAGGACATGGCGCAGCTTGGCCCGGACGGGGGTAAGGTGCTGGTACCGGTCCCCGAGGTACACGGTATCGAAGAGCCCTTCGTAATCCCTGAATTCATCAACCAGTTAAAGGGG
>CAZPSW010000033.1:345-1152 GCA_964589255.1 uncultured Dehalococcoidales bacterium | reverse complement strand
CGTACCGCGTCGCAGTTTACGCGACGCACGCTACCCACGAGGACAACGACTGGGCCTTGAAGATGCTCAGGAACGGGGAGATCGACGTCACCCTATTGACCAGTTCCGGTGAAATCCTGAGCCTATTGGATATGATCGACAACAAAGTTGAAATTCTTAACCAGGGCGCGGTGGCTTACATGGGGGGCTATACCGCCAGCACGGGTAAGCGGCACGGTTTCAACGTTGACGTCGTGCCGGAAGTCTTTAGCATGAAAGGCGTGGTCGAGGCACTCGAGTCGTATTTTACAAACGTTTAACGGGGTGAGTACGCGCCGATCATTATGTTCGGAGGAATAAAGTGAACGCCACCGTGGAATACGTGCAGCGGGTGAGCGCGCGGTAGCGTTGACCTGAAATACGGTACCCTATAATATAGCGGAGTGAGCGGGAAACCACCCCCGCCGCTGACCCGAGACCAGGAGGAGGCAGCGTTGGCCCTTATCGATGAGATGGTTGCCATCGTCGGCGCGGAACATGTTATCGACGACCGTGTTAGGCTGACGCATTACAGCAGCGACCACAGCCTGGAGGTGCCGTGTTACCCGCGGCTGGCGGTGCGGCCCGCGAACACCGCAGAGGTTCAGGCCGTGGTCAGGTACGCCAACACAAATCTGGTCCCGATCACGCCGCGCTCCTCCACGGTTGGCTTCTACGGCGCCGGCATCCCGAGCCGGGGCAGCATCCTGATGGACCTTCGGCGCCTGAACCGCATTCTGGAGATAGACCCGCTGGGCCGCAAGGTTAAGGTTGAACCCGGCGTCACCT
>CAZPSW010000033.1:0-335 GCA_964589255.1 uncultured Dehalococcoidales bacterium | reverse complement strand
CACCTGGGGCCAGGTCCAGGCGGCGCTCAGGGAACAGGGCCTGATGGTCTGTTCCACGCTGCTGCCGCACCGTGACAAGTCCGTGCTTACCAGCACCATGCAACGGGAGCCGATGTTGATCAACAAGTCCGAATACAACGAGAACTTCTTAACCGGAGAGATCGTAATCGGCAACGGGGATCTATTCTGGATGGGCACCGCACTGGCCAAGGGGATGGTCGGACAGTCCAATCCGGAAGCTTTCATCCTGGGCACCCGGCTCTTCAGGGGCCACCAGGGTACGCTGGGAGTGGTCACCTGGGCCAACCTCAAGGCGGAGTTCATCCCGGCCAAAG
>CAZPSW010000032.1:8298-11370 GCA_964589255.1 uncultured Dehalococcoidales bacterium | reverse complement strand
CTTTTCCGGCAAGAGTACGTGCTCGATGCCCATGACACCGACCTCGAAATAGACGGTGCCCTGGTCGCGCGCGAACTCACGCATCAGCTTCGACTGCGTCGCCGAGGCGATGTCCTTATTGGGCACGAAGTGGTCCGGCACCAGCACGATCTTGGCGGGGTCAAAGACACGTTCCACGCCGATCTTGTAAAACTCCCGGATGGCGATCGGCGCGGTGATGTCGTTGGCCAGTATGACGTCCACCCGTGCGTTCACGAATTCGCCCGGCACGACCTCTTTAACACCCGCGTGCGCGGCGATGATTTTCTCCGCGATGTTCAACTGTTTTCTCCTGATTTTCCCGGTTGGGGCCTAATGTATACCCCGTCTTCTTTCCCAGTAACCCGGCGCCGTCAGTACCGCGAGCACCAGCACGGTGCAAGCGGTGGCGATGACGAAGAGCCCGGTCCCCGCCGCCATGCCGATGGCCGCCACCGCCCAGATGGTGGCGGCGCTGGTGAGGCCGGGCACGATCTCCTGGCGGCGGTGGATGATGGCCCCGGCGCCGATGAAACCGATACCGGTAATCACCCCCACCACGATGCGCGAACCGTCGACGCTGCCGAAACCGAGCAATGCCACCGTGGTGAAGAGCGCGGCACCGCCGCTGATCAGGGTCAGCGTGCGGATGCCCGCCGGCTTACCGGCGTGCCAGCGCTCCACGCCGACGATGCCGCCGAGCACCATCCCCAGCACCACGCGCAGCAGCATCCAGAGTTCCGCACCAACGTCGAAGGTCATGCCGCCCCCCGCTGCGCCGTGATCAGCCGGTTCAGGGCATTGACGTAGGCGCGGCCGCTGGCCACCAGGATGTCCGTATCGGCGCCGCGCCCGGCAAAGGTCTTACCGTCACTTTCGATGCGGATCAGCACCTCACCAATGGCGTCGATGCCCTCGGTGACAGATTTCACGGTGAACTCGGTGAGCACATTGGGAACGCCCACCAGGCGGTTGATCGCGCGGTAAATGGCATCCACCGGGCCGGTGCCCAATGCCGCGTCCTCAACGGTCTCCCCGGACGGCGTCAGCAGGCGCACCGCCGCGGTGGGCATGCCCTGGTCGCCGCAGGAGACCTGGATGCGGTCCAGGTGGTAGACCTCGACGCGGGTGCGCTGTTCTTCCGCCACAAGTGACTCGATGTCCTTGTCCGAGACTTCTTTCTTCTTGTCCGCCAGATTCTTGAAGGCGGTGAAAACGCGCTCGAAGTCATCCTTTTCAAAACAGTAGCCAAGCTCCGCCAGGCGGTCCCGGAAGGCGCTGCGCCCGCTCAGTTTGCCCATCACCAGGGAACTGGCGGTGATACCCACGTCCCGCGGATCCATGATCTCATAGGTCCGTGACATCTTCAGCAGGCCGTCCTGGTGGATGCCGCTCTGGTGCCGGAACGCATTGTCCCCGACGATGGCCTTATTCGGCTGCACGGTGAAGCCGGTGAGGTCACTCACCAGGCGGCTGGTACGGTAGATCTTAGCGGTGTCAATACCGGTCTCCAGGCCGTAAAAGTCCCGCCGCGTGTGTAATGCCATCACGATCTCTTCCAGGGAGGCGTTGCCGGCGCGTTCGCCGATGCCGTTCATGGTGCATTCCACCTGACGCGCCCCGTTCACCAACGCCTCCAGGCTGTTGGCCACCGCCATTCCCAGGTCATCATGGCAGTGCACGCTGATGACCACCCCGCCGATGTTCGGCACATTTTTCCGGATGCCTTTTATCAACTTGCCGAACTCACCGGGGGCGGCGTAACCCACCGTATCCGGGATGTTGACGGTGGTGGCCCCGACGGCGATCACCGCTTCGATGATCTGGTAGAGGTAGGCAGGCTCGGTGCGGCTGGCGTCCATGGGGGAGAATTCGACGTCGGCGCAGTGCCCCCTGGCGCGCGTCACCATGGTCCGTGCCATCTCCAGAATCTCTTCACGGCTCTTTTTCAGCTGGTGCTCACGGTGAATGTCGGAGGTCGAGAGGAAGATGTGGATGCGCGGCCGCGCCGCCCACTTGACCGCCTCCCAGGCCCGGTCAATGTCATCCGAATGCGCCCGCGCCAGCCCGCAGATGATCGGCCCGCGGATCTCTTTGGCGATGTTCGTCACCGCCGCGAAGTCACCGGGGCTGGAGGCCGGGAAACCGGCCTCGATGATGTCCACGCCGAGAGTTTCCAGCTGTCGCGCCAGGCGCACCTTTTCGGGCACCGTGAGGGCGCCGCCGGCCGCCTGTTCGCCGTCCCGCAGCGTGGTATCAAAAATTATTACTTTATTCTTGTCCATTTTCCTGTCTCGCTTATTTAATGTAATAAAAAGGCCGGGTCAAGTCAACTTGCCCGGCCCGGAATACCTTTGCTGAAGACTACTTCTTAAGGCCCTTGAGCCAGGGCATCATGTCCCGTAGGCCGTCTCCGACGGCCTCGATAAGGTGCTCCGATTCGATGCGCTTCATGGCGTTGTAGCCGGGACGCCCCGCCTGGTTCTCCAGAATCCAATCGCGGGCGAAGGTACCGTCTTGGATCTCCAGCAGGATTTGTTCCATCTCTGCCTTGACGGACTCGTCGATGACGCGGGGGCCGCGTGAATAATCACCGTACTCCGCGGTGTCGCTGACGGAATAACGCATGTAGTTGAAGCCGCCCTGGTAGATCAGGTCGACGATGAGTTTGAGCTCATGGCAGACCTCGAAATAGGCGATCTCCGGCTGGTAACCGGCTTCCACCAGCACCTCAAAGCCGTTCTTGATCAGGTTGGTGACGCCGCCGCAGAGCACCGTCTGTTCCCCGAAAAGGTCGGTCTCTGTCTCCTCGGCGAAGGTGGTCTCCAGCACGCCGGCCTTGGTGCAGCCGAGGCCTTTGGCGTAAGCCAGCGCCACCTGGCGCGCCTTTCCGGAGGCGTCCTGTTCCACCGCGATCAAGGCCGGCACGCCGACCTTGTCCACGTAGAGCTGGCGCACCATGTGGCCCGGCCCCTTGGGGGCGATCATGGTGACGTCAACGTCCGGAGGCGGTATGATCTGCCCGAAGTGGATGTTGAAGCCGTGGGCGAACAT
>CAZPSW010000032.1:3100-8288 GCA_964589255.1 uncultured Dehalococcoidales bacterium | reverse complement strand
TGTCTTGCCCTTGCCCATCGCCTGTACCACGTCGTTATCGTAGATCACTTTTTGCAGATTGTCCTGCGCCAGCATCATGATGATGTCCGCTTTTTTGGCCATCTCGGCGGTGCTCATGGCCTTGAAACCGGCCTTGGTGGCGGCCTTGAAGCCGGGCGTGCCCTTGGCCTCAGAAACGATCACGGTGAGACCGCTGTCCCGCAGGTTCTGCGCGTGGGCATGCCCCTGGCTACCGAAACCAACGATGCCGATGATTTTGCCTTTGAGGTACTTATAATCCGCGTCTTTATCGTAATATATGGTTGCCATCTCAACCTCCAGAAACGTTCTACTATCTTATCACAGTTCGCGTTGCGGCGTCAGTCCGCCGCTTTCTGCGGTGGACGCCCCCGCCGGGGACGGTCCTCCAGCGGCAACGGGCCGAATTCACCACGCACCAGCGCGATGCGCCCCGTGCGCGCCACTTCCTTGACGCCGAAACCGCGCAGCAGGCTGATGAGCACGTCAATCTTATCCTCTTCGCCGGCCAGGGAGATGATGACCGAGTCCGCGGCGATGTCCACCACGCTGCCCCGAAAGACATTGGCCACGTCAATGATCTCGCGCCGTGTGCCGGCGGTGGCCCGCACCCGGATCAAGGCCAGTTCCCGGGCCACGATGTTTTCCTGGCTCAGGTCCGATACGCGGACCACGTCAACGACCTTGTCCAGCTGCTTGCGCACCTGCTCCACCGAGGTGGTGCTGCCGTCAACCACCACGTTCAGCCGCGAGTAGCCCGGAATTTCGCTGTGACCCACGGTGACGCTCTCGATGTTGAAACCGCGGCGTCGGAAAAGGCTGGCCATGCGGTTGAGCACGCCGGGCCGGTCCGCCACCAGGGCCACCAGGGTATGTCTCGTCTGTGCCATCACCGCGCCTCCTAAATATTACTCGTCGGCAGCTTCGCCGAATCGGTGATATCCTTCTTCGCCGCGGCGGCTGGGGCCAGCAGCACCTCTTCCAGAGAGGCGCCCGGCGGCACCATCGGGAAGACGTTCTCCTCGGGCTCGACGATGAACTCCACCAGGTAGGAGCCTTCACTGGCCTGGGCCCGTTCCAGGGCGGCCACCACGTCCGCCTTGCGCACCACCCGCTCGCCGGGAATGCCGTGGGCGTCCGCGAGTTTGACGAAATCCGGCCCGGTCAGCGGCGTGGCCACGTAGTTCTTCTGGTGAAACAGCTCCTGCCACTGGCGTACCATGCCCAGGAAGCCGTTGTTCAAAACCGCGATCTTGACCGCGATGCCGTCCTGTTGCAGCGTCGCCAGTTCCTGGTTCGTCATCTGGAAGCTGCCGTCGCCGTCAATGCACCAGACCGTCTTCTCCGGGCGCCCCACCTTGGCCCCCAGCGCCGCCGGCAGGCCATAACCCATGGTGCCCAGACCGCCGGAAGTGACCAGGGTGTTCGGTTCGTTGTAAATGTACTGCTGCGCCGCCCACATCTGGTTCTGACCGACGCCGGTGGCGATGATCGCCGCGCCCCCGGTGACCTCGTAGAGCTTCTGCACCACGTACTGCGGCAGCATGTCCTTGGTCTGGCGCGGCTTGACCGGGTGCTTCGCGCGGTAGTCGTCCAGTTCCCCCAACCAGGCGGTGTGGTCCGCCTTGTCGACCAGTTTAATGAGCGCCTTCAGGACCTGTTTCACATCCCCCACGATGGGCACGTCAACTTTGACGTTCTTGCCGATCTCCGCGGGGTCAATGTCGACGTGAATGATCCGGGCGTGGTGCGCGAAGCCGCTGACCTTGGCGGTGACGCGGTCGTCAAAGCGGCAGCCGATGTTGATCAGCGTGTCACAGGTACTGATCGCCATGTTGGCATAGGCCATGCCGTGCATTCCGGGCCAGCCGTAGTAGAGGTAATGGCTGCCGGGGAAACAACCGATGCCAAGCATGGTGGTGATGACCGGTATCTGGGCCGTTTCGGCGAGCTTCTTGACCTCGCTGAAGGCGCCGGAAATGTTGACCCCGCGTCCCAGCAGCAGCAGCGGCCGCTTGGCCTCGTTGATGGCGCGCGCCGCCTTCTTCACCTGCGGGGGGTGCCCCTTGAACGGGGGGTGGTAGCCGGGCAGATCAATCTGCTCCGGATAGCTGAAATCAACCGTTTCCAGGAAGACATCACGCGGGATGTCGATCAGCAATGGGCCGGGCCGCCCGGTACTCGCCAAGTGAAAGGCTTCCTTGACGGTGGACGCCATGTCCGCCGCCGCCATTACCTGGTAACCGTATTTCGTGATCGGCAGCGTAATGCCGGTGATGTCCACTTCCTGGAAGGCGTCCTTACCGATGAAGGGCCGCGCCACCTGGCCGGTGATGGCCACCACCGGCACCGAATCCAGGCTGGCATTGGCGATGCCGGTGACCAGGTTGGTAGCCCCGGGGCCACTGGTGGCGAGGCAGACGCCGACCTTGCCGGTGACACGGGCATAGGCGTCCGCGGCATGGGCCGCCGCCTGTTCGTGGCGCACCAGGATGTGGCGCAGCTTGGGGAACTGCGGCAACACGTCATAGAAGGGGATGACGGCGCCGCCGGGGAAGCCGAAGATGACCTCGACGCCCTCCCGGACGAGACTTTCGCAGAGTATCTGTGCACCGTTTAATTTCATACTGCCCTCACTCACGGAACACCGCACCGGTGCTCGCCGAAGTCACCCTGGCCGCGTAATCCCGCAGGTAACCGTGTGTCACCCGCGCCTGGAACGGCGGCAGCGCCGCCAGCCGCGCCGCGATCTCGGCGTCGCTGAGGTCTGCCTCAAGTTTCAGATTTTCAATATCAATGATCACCGTATCGCCCTCACGCAGGGCCGCGATGGGGCCACCGGAGGCGGCCTCCGGCGAAACGTGACCGATGGCGGCGCCGCGCGTCGCCCCGGAGAAGCGCCCGTCGGTGATCAGGGCCACCTCTTTGTCCAGCCCCATACCGGCCAGCATTGAGGTTGGCGTCAGCATCTCCCGCATACCGGGCCCACCTCTGGGCCCCTCGTAGCGTATCACCACCACGTCCCCGGCCTTGATCTCACCCGCCATGACTGCTTTGGTGGCGTCCTCCTCGGAATCAAAGACGCGGGCCGGCCCGCGGTGCTGCATCATCTCCGGCGCCACCGCCGCCCTTTTCACCACCGCCCCTTCCGGGGCCAGGTTGCCGAAGAGCAGCGCCAGCCCGCCGCGCGGCGAATAGGCGTTGTCCCGGCGGCGAATGACGTCACTGTCCATGATTTCGGCACCGGCCGTATTCTCGGCCATGGTGGCGCCGCTGGCGCTGATGCGGTCCAGGTACAGCAGGTCCTTGAGTTCCTGCGCCAGCGCCGAGATACCCCCGGCGCGGTCCAGGTCCTCCATGTGATAGTCCCCCACCGGGCGCAGGTGGCAGAGGTTCGGAGTACGGTCGCTGATGCGGTTGATCTCCTGCAGGTTGAATTCCACCCCGGCGTCATGGGCCACCGCGATCAGGTGCAGCACCGAATTGGTGCTGCCGCCAAGCGCCAGGTCTACCGTGAAGGCGTCTTCCAGGGCCTCGCGGGTGACGATGTCCCGGGGCCGGATGTTACGTTCCAGCAGCGTCAGCACACGTTCGCCGGCATTACGCGCCAGGGTCAGACGCCGCGTGTCCACCGCGGGCACCGTGCCGTTGCCCGGCAGCCCTAGGCCGAGCGCCTCGGTGGCGCAGTTCATGGTATTGGCGGTAAACATGCCGGAGCAGGAGCCGCAACCGGGGCAGGCGACGTCTTCCAGCGCCGTCAGTTCGGCTTCGCTGATGCTGCCGCTGACCGCTTTGCCCACCGCCTCGAAGACGGAACTCAGGTCAACGCGGTCCCCCGAAGTGTCACCAGGCAGGACGCCGGAAAGCATCGGCCCGCCGCTGATGAAGATGGCCGGCAAGTTCAGGCGCAGCGACCCCATCAGCATACCGGGGATGATCTTATCGCAGTTGGTGATGAAGACCAGGGCGTCAAAGGCATGCGCCTCCACCACCAGTTCCACCGAGTCCGCGATCAACTCACGGCTGGGCAGGCTGAACTTCATACCGGCGTGGTTCATCGCGATGCCGTCACAGATGGCGATGGTATTGACCTCGAAAGGCACCCCGCCGGCAGCGCGCACGCCTTCCTTGACGGCGGCCGCGATGCGGTCCAGGTGCATGTGACCGGGGACGATCTCGCTGAAGCTGTTGACGATGCCGATGAAGGGTTTTTCCAGGTCCGGACGGGTCACCCCCAGGGCGTGCAACAACGAACGGTGCGGCGCCCGTTCGATCCCCTTTTTGATGGCATCGCTCTTCATCTTGCCTCCGCTTGCCCCCCGGCCTCGCACCGAAATAAAAACCGCCCCACCAGGGACGGAATTCAAGCGTGTGGCGCAACCTGCCGCAGGTTACCTCATATTATATTCAGCCGGTGACGCCTGTGTCAAGCGTGACCGGAACGTTTCAGCGATCCGGTGAAATCACCACCCGGCGGCCCTCGCCGGTGCCGATCGATTCGGTACTGACGCCGGAGATTTCCGCCAGCGTGAGGTGGATCACGCGCCGCTCGTAGGCGGACATGGGGCGCATCGTGTAGGTCTCGCCGCGGGATTTGACCTGGCCCGCCAGGCGTGTCGCCAGTTCTTCCAGCTTATCGTTGCGCCGTTCCCGGTAGCTCTCCACGTCAATATAGATCGGCAGGCGCGTCTTCAGCTGGTGGGAGACCATCAGGCGCACCAGGTATTGCAGCGCCGCCAGCGTCTGGCCGCGACGCCCGATGAGGATACCCAAGTCATCCCCCTGGATGTCGAAGTGCAGCGCTTCCGGGTCATCGGATTTCAGGTCGATGACTTCACCGTCAAGGTCCATCTTGTCCAGCAGGCCCTCGATCACCTCTCGGGTGACATCAACCGCTTCGCCGGGAACAGGCCCGATGTTGCCGTCGACGTGGTCAGCTTCGGATTCGTCCTCGGGCGGGTCCGCCTCGTTGCCCGGCGCCGGGGCGTCCGGGTCTACCTCGCGCACCAGCACGGTGGCATTCTCACCGCCGATGCCAAAGACACCGCTGCGGCCTTCACTGAGCACCGTCACTTCAACATCGTTCGGTGTCAGTTCCAGTTCCTCGAGGGCGATCTCGGTGGCCTCCTCGACGCTGCGGGCCATGATCTCGATTTCTTTCATCGTATTT
>CAZPSW010000032.1:0-3090 GCA_964589255.1 uncultured Dehalococcoidales bacterium | reverse complement strand
CCCCCCCCCCCCCCCCCCCCCCCCCCCCCCCCGCCCCCCGGCGGCCCCCCCCCCCCCCCCGGGGGATTTCGTTTACTTTCCGGGGTCGTTGTCGGGAGGGCGCAACCGGCCGGCGATTCCCTTCAGCCGCCCCGCGATGCCGCCCCCGGCCGCGGCATCATGCGCGGTCAGGCTGCCCTCAACCACCTTGCCGTCGGCCTTGACCACCGACCCCGCGCCTTCTTTTACCGCGGCCTCGGCACGCGCCAGGCCGGGGAAGAGACCGCCCCAGCCGGACTGGGTGTACTGCATCACCACGCGGATGATGGTGGAGGTGACCCAGAAGATGGCCAGCCCACTGGGGAACTGCATCGCGAAGAGGGTGAACATGATCGGCATCATCCAGAGCATCATGCGGTTTTGCTGCGCCGTGCGCGGGTCCGCGCTGGAAGTGGCGCTCATCTTCTGCGAGACCCACATGGAAGCGCCCACCAGCAGCGGCAGAACAAAGGTACTGTCCGGCAGCGCCAGGTTGAACCAGAGGAAGTCACTGGAGATGGGGATGGCGGTGTGCAGCACACGGCTGTCGTAAAGCAACTCGGCCAGCTTGACGTAGGCCTCCGGCGATTCGCCGATCAGGTTACGGATGGAATAAAAGAGCGCGATCCAGACCGGCATCTGCACCAGCATCGGCAGCAGACAGCCGGTGGGGCTCAAGCCGGCCTCCTTGTAGAGCTTCATTTGCTCCGAGGCCAGCTTCTGCTTGTCTTTGGCGTACTTCTTCTGTAATTCCGCTTGTTTGGGTTGCAGACTCTGCATCGCCTTGGTGGTCTTGATCTGACGGATCGTCAGCGGGTAGAGGATGGCGTTCACCACGATCGTCATCACCACGATCGCCAGGCCCAGGCTGTCGAACATGTAGTTCGAGAGCCAGACCAGCATGTTGGTCACCGGCGCGATGGCAATGGTTTCCCAGGGACTCACGGCTGACCATCCATATTATTTCTCACTCAGGGGCACCGGCGCCCACTGGCTGACGCCGTCAGCCACGTTGAACGCGTAGAGCCGGTCCGGTGCTTGGGTATGTACGTAGATCACGCCGTTCACCAGCGTCAGCGGCGCGTTGAGCATGGCGCCCTCGGTGGCGGACTCGTCGTAAAAGCGCATTTTCTGACCGCCACCGGTGTCAATGCGGTAGACCTCGGCGTTCTCCACGCCGACGAAGACGTAGTCACCGGAGACCACCGGCGTCGTCACCGCCGGACTGCCAAGATCGATCGGGGACACCATCGGCGCCCCGCTGCCGGTATCATAGACGTAGACCTTGCCGTCCAAGTTCGGGGCGTAGACCCGGTCCCCGTGTATCGCCGGGGTGGCCCAGAACCACTTGCCGCCGCCTTCCTGGCTACGCCACTTCAGGCTGCCGCTGGCGGCATCCACGGCATAGAAATGCAAGTCAAAGGAACCGAAATAAAGGGTACCGTCATGCAGTGCCGGCGCCGCTGCCAGCGCACCCTCGGTCTGGAACTTCCAGCGCAATGCGCCGTTGGCCGCGTCCAGGGCGTAGAGAGTGCCGTCAAATGAACTCACGTAAAGGGTGCCGTCGTGCAGCAGCGGCGTCGCCCAAACGCGTTCCGTGAACTCGGTATAGGTCCAGCGCCGCAGCAGCGTTTCCGCGTCCAGCGCGTAGACCGCGCCCATGATGTCATCATCGTCGGGGCTGAGGCCGGTGCCGAAATAGACCATGCCGTCACCCACCACGATGCCGGAAACGATCGGTCCCACCAGGTCTTCCGCAAGCGCCGGGAACTGGGCCAGCGGTTCCTCGTATCTTGCCACCCAATCGTAGAGGCGCAGTCGACCGTCATAGCCCGCCACGTAGACCTTGTTGCCGTCCACCGCCGGGGTGCCGTAGATGGCCACGCCGACGGCGGCGGCGGGCCCACAACTGGGAATAAAACTGCTGCGGCGCTTTGGGCCTTCCATCTCCACATCCCAGACGCGCACGCCCTTTTCCGCGTTGCGCACCTGCAGGGAGCCGTCCACCGAGGCGACGAAGACGTGGTCACCCACCACCACCGCGCCGGAACCACCGGTGGGCGGGATGGTGAGGCAGCCGGTGAGCAGTACCGCGGTGAACGCCATGAGGGCCACCACCGTACCGCCGCGCACTATTCTTTGACGCCGTCTATTCATTAATGCTCCGTACCACACCCGGCACAATTATCCGCGCCACCAGGCGTGCCGGCGGCGTGGCGCAGGGGTACCGGGTCATAACCGCCCTCATGCCAGGGGTGGCAGCGCGCGATGCGCCGGGCGCCCATCCAGCCGCCGGGGAAGAACCCGTACTGCTGCATCGCCTCAAGCGTGTACTGGGAGCAGGTGGGCGTGTAGCGGCAGGAGGACGGCAGGACACGCGATATCGTTATTTGGTACAGCCTAATCAGCAGTACCCCGAGATGTTTCATCTTCCAAGAGACGGGCGCGCTTGAAGAGACCCTGGAGCGCCGTCTCTACCCCCTTATAAGTGGCGTCCGCCGCCGGCGGACGCGCGATGATCACAATGTCCCAGCCGGTTTTCACCGGCAATTGCTGCAGGTTCTCGCGGAGCAGCCGCTTGACGCGGTTCCGGGTGACCGCATTGCCCACCCGTTTGCTCACCGTGAGCCCGAAGCGCGGCATCCCCAGGCCGCTGGGTGCCGCCCGCAGCACGAACCGGCGTTCCGCCCAGGACTCACCGTACCGACTTACCGCGGCAAACTGTGCCGATTTCCTCAGGCGCTGCTCGCTGCGCATGCTGCCAGTGTAACAACCCGTCGTCGGCGGCGCAAGGCCGCCTCCGGTATGGCGCGTAATCGACTAGACCACCGTCAACCGCAGGCGCCCTTTGAGACGCCGCGCCTTGAGTACGGCGCGACCGCCCCGGCTGGCCATGCGCTTCAAAAAGCCGTGTTCCCGACGGCGTGGTATTTTCTTCGGTTGATAGGTCCGTTTAGGCACGTTAACTCCCGTTTACCCGGATCTGGCGCGTGAAATAGCGGTAAATCCGTGCGGCCTTAATTCGCTGCCTGGGTATCGACGCCACCGGTCTTGCGCATGTGCGCCGGCACC
>CAZPSW010000031.1:10100-11437 GCA_964589255.1 uncultured Dehalococcoidales bacterium | reverse complement strand
TCTCTTTGTATTCTTCCGGTACCGGTACTTCGATCGGTGCCACGTCAGGATCGTCATCAAATTCTAGGGCGCGCGAGGTCAATAGGTCAACCACGCCGCGGAACTCTGATTCCGCGCCCAGCGGTAATTGCAGCGGCAGCGCGTTGGCACCGAGACGCTTCGCGATCATGTCCAGGCAGCGTTCGTAATTGGCCCCGATGCGGTCCATCTTGTTGATAAAACAAATACGCGGCACCTGGTAACGGTTCGCCTGCCGCCAGACGGCCTCGGACTGCGCCTCGACGCCGGAAACGGCGTCAAAGACGACCACCCCGCCGTCAAGCACCCGCAGGCAGCGCTCCACCTCGGCGGTGAAGTCAATGTGGCCCGGCGTGTCAATGATGTTGATGCGGTGGTCATTCCAGAAGCAGGAGGTGGCGGCGGCGGTGATGGTGATGCCGCGCTCCCTTTCCTGCGCCATCCAGTCCATGACCGCATTGCCGTCGTGGACCTCGCCGATTTTGTAGGTGCGCTTGGTGTAATAGAGGACGCGTTCCGTAACGGTGGTCTTACCGGCGTCAATATGCGCGATGATGGCGATATTGCGGATGCGTTCCAGCGGGTAGCTTCGGGGTATGACCTTTTCCTTGGCGCCCTGGCTGTTGAGTTGAGTGTTGAGGTGTTTGGACATGGTATTACCAGCGGTAATGGGCAAAGGCACGGTTGGCCTCGGCCATTTTGTGCGTATCCTCCCGCCTTTTTATGGTCGGACCGGTGCCCTTGGCGGCTTCCACGAATTCGATGGAAAGTTTCTCCGCCATCGATTTGCCCCCACGGGCGCGGGCGGATTTCAGCAGCCAGCGGATGGCCAGCGCCAGCCCACGCCCGGTGGCCACTTCCACCGGCACCTGGTAGGTGGCGCCACCGACGCGGCGGGGTTTGACCTCAAGCAGCGGGGTGGCGTTCTTGATCGCCTGCTCCAGCACCGTCACGCCGGCCTTGTGCTCCTGCTGCTCGATGAGGTTGATGGCGTCATAGAGCACGCGTTCGGCGGTGCTCTTCTTGCCGTCCTGCATGATCTTGTTCACCAGCGTCGATACCAGTACGCTGTTGAACTTGGCATCCGGGTGTATCACCCGCTTATCAATTTTGGCCCGCCTCGGCATAAACCCTCCTCAGGTTGCCTGACGCGCGCCGGTAATTTACCGGCGGCGGTTAATCCAGAATCTGTGTTGTCTTCGGTCTCTTGGCGCCGTACTTGGAACGGGACTGTTTGCGGTCCGCGACGCCGCTGGCGTCCAGTGCTCCGCGCACGATGTGATAACGCACGCCCGGCAGGTCCTTGACGCGGCCGCCGC
>CAZPSW010000031.1:8867-10090 GCA_964589255.1 uncultured Dehalococcoidales bacterium | reverse complement strand
AGTACCACGGAATGTTCCTGCAGCTCATGTCCCTCGCCGGGGATGTAGGCGGTGACCTCCATGTGGTTGGTCAGCCTGATCCGGGCGATCTTGCGCAGCGCCGAATTCGGCTTCTTCGGGGTGGTCGTCTTCACCTGGATGCAGACACCGCGCTTCTGCGGTGACCGTCCACCCTCTACTTTGGTGCGGTTCTTGAGCGCGTTATAGGTCACCCGCAACGCCGGAGACTTGACTTTTTTTATCGTCTTTTTGCGCCCCTTGCGCACCAGTTGATTGATCGTCGGCAAGACAAATCCTCCTGTCCTTAAACACACCAATGAGCGAGCCGGAGCTCACTCATCAAGCCGGAACACATTCATTCAGTTGAACGCAGGCTCAGATAGCGCAAATTAGCGCAATTTCCAACTATAGCATAGCTGGAATCCAGATGTCAACTGAAAATAGCCTCAATTTACGGCCTTCCGGATTTGCCCGGCAGGGTGGTGACGGCGGGGGCCGGCTGCGCTATAATGGGCTCACCCGCGGGGCCGTGAAAAACGGCCTGAAAATTAACATCCGGAGGCTGTCTTGAGCGAAGAACTGGGTAAAATCGAGAAACCCGAAGCGGCCATCTTCCAGGGCCAGCGCAAATTATACTTCGTGCCCCTGGTGGGCGCCTCGGGGGATGCCGGGGACAAGTTCGCGGGGCTCTGCCGCCATTACTGGGCGGAGGTGGTACAACACCTCGACGGGCTGGAGAAGAGGCTGGGCGCGGTGCGGCGCATCTACCACGAATTCATCACCAGCGGTGGCCAGGCGGGCCTGACGGTGGTCCAGGGATTCGGCACCGGCAGCGAGGCCGTGGTGACGCCCCGGGTGGCCGCCGGGGTCGTCCTCGAAGCACTGGAGGACGAGGCGGTACTGGCCGAATTCATGGACTGGAACCGCTGCCTTTCCATTGGTATGCAGAGCCAGGCCGCCTTCGATACCATATACGCCGCCTATAATGAGACCAACCGGCGGCGCCAGGCACACATCGGGACGCAGATTGACAACACCCTCCAGGCAGACGAAACGGGCATCCTCTTCATGCGCGAGGGCCACCAGGTGCAGTTCCCCGAAGGCGTGCAGGTCTTCTACGTGGCGCCACCGTCCCTGGAACAGGTGCGGCGCTACGTGCGGGAGCAGGAGGCCGCCCGGACCGGGGCGGCGTTCCCGGTCTCCGCGGGTGAGGATCTCGACCA
>CAZPSW010000031.1:0-8857 GCA_964589255.1 uncultured Dehalococcoidales bacterium | reverse complement strand
GGGCGGCGCCCTCGCCCGAGCCCGCCCCCGAACCCGCACCGGAGCCCGCCACTGAACCCAAACCCAGGGCACCGCGTAAACCCCCCAAAAAACGCCCCGCCGCCTGACGCGCCGGGGGTCCGGTTCCGCACCCCCGGAAATTGACAACACGTGCACGGCTGACGTAAAATTTCGGGGGTACGGCAGGGCAAACCAAACGTTTGGCGCCACATCAAAACACAGATTCCCAGGCGGAGATTTCATTTCAGCGGAGGACCGTGATGGCGCTCAAGGAAGACCTGATCAAAATCGCCGGCGCGGCGAATGTCAGCGACGATGCGGCGACCCTAGAGAAGCATGGCCGTGATTTCAGCACCCAGCCCGCGGCGCAATTCAGCTGCGTGGTACGCCCCCAGACGGTGGCCCAGGTGCAGGCGGTAATCAAGCTCGCCGGGGAGCAGAAGTTCGCGGTCGTGCCGCAAAGCTCCCGGGTGCACTTTCACGGCGCCGCGGTGCCCAAGCGCGGCGGTGTGGTGCTGGACCTTTCCGGCATGGACAAGGTGGTGGAGATCGTCGAGGAACCGCTGGTGGCCTACCTCCAGGTCGGCGTCACTTGGGCACAGTACACCGCTGCCATCAGCGCCCGCGGCTTCACCCCGGTAATTCCGCTGCTGCCCCATGCGGACCGTGCCGTGATTACCGACTACCTGGAGCGCGAACAGCCGGTACTGCAAAACCACGAGAGCGCGGATCCGCTGCAATCCCTGCAAATGGTCTGGGGCAACGGCGAGGAGTTCGTCTCCGGTTCCGCCGCCATCGGCAACTTCCGCAGCGGCAGCCTCTCGGACGGCGTGCTGCCCACTGGGCCGGGCCCGATGAGTTTCGACACCTTCTTTTATGGGGCGCAGGGCACCGTCGGCGTGGTCACCTGGGGCGTCACCTCCTACGAGGTTACGCCGACCGCCTCGAAGGCCTGGTTCATCCCCGCCGAAGACCCGGATGATGTCACCGACCTGATGTACCGCATCCTGCGCGCCGGTGTCACTAACGAACACCTGCTGCTGAACAACATCAACCTGGCCACCATCCTGGCGGAGAATTGGCCGGATGACCTGGACAACCTGCGCGCCGCGCTGCCGGAATGGACGGTGGTGATGGTCAGCCGGGCACTGAAACGCCGCCCGGAGGAAAAGCTGGCCTACTGCGAGGCCACGATCCGGGAGATCGTGCAGGCTGGTTCCCGGGACATGGATCTGCTGCAGACGCTGCCCGGTGTGCCCGCCGCGGAGCGCAAACTGCCGGAGATGCTGCGCCGTCCCTGGCCCGATGAAAAACCCTACTGGAAACACGCCTACCGGGGCAGCTGCGAAGACCTCTACATGGTGACCACGCTGGAACGCGTCGGCTGGTACGTCCCGGCGGTGACGGCAGTGGCCGCGGAGTTCGGCTACGCGCCGACCGACGTCGGCATCTACGTGCAGCCGTTGCATGACGGCCACGCCTGCGAGATCACCTTCAGCTTTTTCTTCGACCCTGAAGACGAACTGGAAATCGAGATGACGCGCCAGATGTACCGCGCCGCTGCTGGCGCCATACTGGAACTGGACGGCTATATCACCCGGCCCTATCCCATCATCGCCGACCTGGTCTACCGCAAGCACGCGGACCAGGTGGCGCTGATCAAACGCTTCAAGAAGCATTTCGACCCGCACCAGGTGATGAATCCGGGCAACCTGTGCTTTTAACCGGCCCGCGTTGAAGGAGAGAAACCGCGATGGCAACTGACGAAAAACTCAGCCTGGGCCTGAACCTGGACCACTACCGTAACGACGCGCGGCACTGGCCGGCCCAGGGACACGGACGCTTTATTGATTACAACTACGTCCAGGGCGTGGACTTCGCCTACCGCTGTCCGTCCTGGTGCTACGAGATGAATGACGCCTACGGCATCTCCGGCAAGTGTAACATCGTCTACCAGCTGCTGCGGGGAGACCTCGACATCGCCTCGCCAACGCTGCGCGAAGTGGCCTACAAGTGTTTCCTCTGCGGCTCCTGTGACGTGGCGGGCAAGCGCAATAGTGATTTCGAGCTGCAATTGATGCTGGAATCGCTGCGTGTGCGGCTGGTGGATGAGGGCCACGGCCCGCTGCCGGCCCACCGCGAGGTCACTGACGCCATCCTGAAGACCGGCAACCGCTTCGGCTACGCCGCGGACGCGCGGCACCAATGGGTGTCTGATGACGCCCCGGCCACGGGTAAAGCGGACATCTGCTATTACGTCGGGGACGGGCACGCCTACGAGGATCCGGGCGCGGCGCGGGACACCGCCGCCATCCTGAGGGCCGCGGGGGCGGACTACATGCTGCTTCAGGACGAGAGCAACTGCGGTGAGTACCTGCTGATGACGGGCCAGCTGGCGGCGGCGCGCCAGATCGCCGAGACGAACCTGGCGAAACTGCGTGCCAGCGGCGCGGGCACGGTCGTATTTTCCGACGCCGAGGTCTACAAGACGGTCAAGGTGGATTACCCCAGGATGCTCGGCATCGCCACTGCCGACCTGGGTTTCGGATGCCGTCATATCACCGAGATGGTTGACGCCTGGCTCGGTGAGGAGCGCCTCAAGTTCACCCGTCCCGTAACGCTGAAGGTGACCTACCATGACCCGGATGGGCTGGGCCGTATGAGCGAGCCCTGGACCCCCTGGGAAGGCAGCCGCGGGAAGTGGGGCATCGTGACTCCGACGCGGCAAATGCGCCGCGCCGTCCACGGCACCTACGAACCGGCGCGGAACGTGTTACGGGCCATCCCCGGCCTGGAACTGGCGGAGATGATCCGCCACCACGAGAATGCCTTCAGCGTTTCCGGCGGTGGTGCCCGGGACGCTTTCCCAGCCTTCGCCAGATGGGCGGCGGAGGAACGCGTGCGCGAGGCGGAAAACACCGGCGCCGAGGCCATCGTGACCGCCGACGCGGCCGCCAAACAAGCGCTCGAAGAAGCCTCTAACAGCCTCCCGGTCCATGACATCACGGAACTGATTGTCCAGGCACTGGGCTAAAAGGAGATCACGCCATGAAAGGCCAGGCAGTATATCGCCACATCTCGGAAGACGCCTGCAAGGCGCTGGAAAGCATCGTCGGGGGGGAGCATTTCACGGTTGACCCGGTGCTCTGCGCCGCCTACCTGGGGCGTGGCTTTGACAAGCAGGTGGTGACCTTCAACGGCGTCTCCCGCAACCCCACCGCGGTAATCATGCCGCGTACCACCGAAGAGGTCGCCGCCATCGTCAGGACCTGTAACCGCTACCAGATCGCCTTCGTGCCGATGTCCACCTACGGCATGGCCCTGGGTGGGCCCAATTTCCGTGATGACATCCTCTTTATTGACCTGAAACGCATGGACGGCATGGTGCTCGACGAGAAGAACCAGTTCGTGGTCCTGGAACCGGCGGTCACTTTCTGCCAGATGCATGGCCAGACCCTGAAACGCGGCCTCATCGGCTGCGTGCCCGGCGGCGGCGGTGGCGCCTCGCCGCTGGCCAATGCCCTGGTCAACGGCATGGGCCTCTTCAATTTCCGCATCACCTTCGCCGCACAGCGCCGCTGGAACGGCCTGGAATGGGTCTCCCCGGACGGCGAGATATACCGTTTCGGCTCCCTGGCGGTGGACGATGATTCCTGGTACTGGGGGGACGGCATCGGGCCCAACCTCTCCGGCCTAATCCACGGCCTCTCCAGCTGGGCCGGCGGCATGGGCATCGTCACCAAAATGTCGATCAAGCTGCACCCCTTCCCGGCGGTGAAACTGGAACCGGAAGGCATCGGCTACGACACCTGCGTCACCATGCCGGAGGACCGCGTCAAGTGGCTCAATGCCAGCTTCGAGGCCGAGGATGACCTGAAAAAGGCCGTCCAGGAGATCGGCAAGGCCAAGATCGGTCTGGTGGTGAACCGCGTGCCGGCCTACTGGCGGGACATCGCCAAATCCCGCGGGGACGGCTTCTACCGCAACCGCTTCTGGGAGATCTGGGACCAGCGCGCCAAGGAACAGGTGGCCGGGCTGCGCATCCTGCGCGTCTGCCTCACCGGGCGCTCCGGCGCTGCCGAACTGGAGTACGAAGAGAACGTCTTCAACGACATTGTGGCGGAAAACAAGGGTACCCTGCGCAAGGCGCGTAACGTCGATGAGGCATCATTCTTCGCCGTCAACTCCCTGGGCATGTGGCTACCCACCGGGATGTTTGGGGAATGCGAGGGCGGCATGGAGACACTGCGCTGCACCCTGGACGCCCGCGAACAGTGGATGCGCCGGGAGACCGAACCGGACTACCTGGCGGACTATCTTGACCCCAAGGGGGACAGCCCCTGGTACATGTCCTACAGCCTGGGACGGCTTTATTACACCGAACTGCACGCCTTCCCCGACGCCAATGAGGTTGACCCCGAAGACAAATTTGCCGGTAAGGACTACATGCCGGCCAAGTTCATGCGCTGGCGCCTCAGCGAATCAGGCAAAACGATGATGAGTACCGGCATTCTGAGCATCTTCCCCAACCTGACGATGCCGATCCGTCTCTTCGCGCCGGCCTTCCACCACTACGATGTCTGGCTGGACCGTTTCAAGGCGGAGTTTGACCCCGCCGGTATCTCCGGGCCGAGCCACCCCTACCTCTTTGACCAGATGCTGGACGAGGTCTTCCCGGACGCCGTCACCGACGAACTGCGGGAAAACATCGCCAAGGTGGCCGCCGGGCCGTGGGCGGGCAACCCGGATTAAAGGGTAGAGCTTGCCATCAGGGCCGGTCGCGGTGACGCGACCGGCTTTTTCTTTTTGGGTGGGAATAGGGGTTCAAGGGGCGAAACTGGCCACAAATAGAGAGTTAAAGAGACGGAGTCTCTCAATCTTATACCCCATTCCCCGGGAAAGGGGGTAGGGGATGGGGTTTGGCCTTAGAAAACGCCTTTGCGCAGGCGGTTCCGTCGCCTTGCTCAAAAACCAATGCTGGACGCGCCGCCAATTTTATTTA
This sequence comes from uncultured Dehalococcoidales bacterium, assembly GCA_964589255.1. Classification (GTDB taxonomy): domain Bacteria; phylum Chloroflexota; class Dehalococcoidia; order Dehalococcoidales; family SURF-40; genus CAZPSW01. The sequence continues at coordinate 3,855 of CAZPSW010000031.1, read as the reverse complement.
CCCCTTTCCGGGGCACAAGGGCGCGAAGTCGTTTCAGCGAGATCATGGGGTGAAACCCTACAAAATTATGGGCGGGCAGGTGGGAAACAAAAGGTTTCACCCGTTGATTATTATCAAAGCAGCGCTGCCGTCTACGGCTTCTTGAACTTGTGGTAAATCTCAATAAAGATTACGTCCAGCCCGATCGCCAGCGTCAAAGGTACCGCCAGCAGCCAGAGGTTTTGCCGGAAGTCTATCTGGAAATACTGGATCGCCGCCACCAACACAAAGGTGATCACGGTGCCCAGCGCGGCACTGCCCACCGCCAGGTAGACATAGACCATCACCAGGCTACTCTGCTTGCTCACGCCATCACTCCAGGGCCGGACGTGGCGGCCTGATGCCACCACCGGGACAGCGCCGTTAGTATACAAGTTTTTCGAAGTAGAGACAAGGCGGCGCATGGCTGGCACCGCGGGCCCCGAGCGTGTAAAATAAGGTTATGAAGCCCCACCCGAACACCACCACCCTCGCGCCTGCGCTGGAATACCTCTTTCACCCGGAATCGATCGCGGTGGCCGGCGTCTCCACCGATATGACCAAGGTGGGCCCCGGCCGCTTTTTCATCGAAGCGCTGCGGGAGCAGGGCTACGCGGGGCGGCTCTACGGCGTCGGACGCCACGGCGGCGAGCACCACGGCGTGCCGATCTATCCCAGCCTGATGGACATTCCGGGGACGGTGGATTACGTCATCTCCTCGGTGCCCGCGGCCCAGGCCCCGGCACTGCTCCGGGACTGCGCCGCCAAGGGGGTGCGCGCGGTGCACCTCTTCACCGCCGGTTTCGCCGAGATCAGCGAACGGGCCGGGGCGCGTCTCCAGGCAGAGCTGATAACGCTGGCGCGGGAGTTCGGCATCCGTCTGCTGGGGCCCAACTGCATGGGCATCTTCTGCCCCGAAACCGGCCTCTCCTTTGAGCGAGTGATGACGCACCGGAGTGGGCACGTTGGTTTTGTCTCCCAGAGCGGCGGTAATGCCATCAAGGCGATACAGGAGGCGGAAAACAAGGGCATCCACTTCAGCAAGATCATCAGTTACGGCAATGCTGCCGACCTTGATGAATCCGATTTCATCGATTACCTCACTGACGACCCGGCCACCGAAATCATCACCGCCTACATTGAGGGCGTATGCCATGGCCGGAAGTTCTACGCCGCGCTGCGGCGTGCCGCGGCCGTCAAACCGGTGATCGTTTACAAGGGCGGCATCGGGGAGAGCGGCCACCGCGCGGTGGCCTCCCATACCGGTGCCATCGGCGGCACGGACCGTGTTTGGGCGGCCCTGCTGCGGCAGGCCAATGCGATACCGGTACAAAGTCTGGAGGAGATGCTCGACGTGGTGGCCCTGTGCCACTACCTGGGGCGGCCGAAGGGCCTGGGGGCGGGCATCATCGGCATTGGCGGCGGCAACAACGTGCTGGCCACTGACGATGCGCTACGCGCCGGGCTGACGGTGCCGCCGTTCCCGCCGGGCATTCGCCGTGACCTGAAGAAGATCTACACCTCCGAGGCGGGGGCCAGCTTCCGCAATCCGGTTGACATGTACTTCGCCAAGTTCGGCCTGGCGGAGGAGACGATCCGGGTGGTGGCCCGCTGCCGCGCGGTGGACCTGATCATCGTGCACATCACCGTCGGCTGGACGCCGGCGGCGGATGTTGACCTGGCGCGGAACCACGTGCAGATGGTGGCCGGGCTGGCGGAGAAGGTGGACAAGCCGGTGATCGCGGTGCTCCGGCCTTTCGGCGCCACGCGTTACCTGCCGGTGGTGAGTGAGCTGGAGCAGATTTTGAACCGGGGGGGCTTGCCGGTATTCCTCTCGGTGGGGGACGCGGCCCGCGCCTACGTCAGGTTCCATGATTATCACCGGCGGCGTTGAAATATTTGGGATGCCCGTCCATTTTCAGGGTAAATACACTTTACATAATCCGGTAGCGTGTTTTGTCTTTGGCTTGTTGAAAGCGCCCGGAACCGCCCGCGCAACCGGTCTCAACTCCCTGTTTTCTTGGGCCAAACCCCATCCCCTTGATCCCCTTCCCCGGGGAAGGGGATCATAGTTTTTATAAGGGGCTGCGCCCCTTGAACCCGCTTCGTTTAGGGAAAGGGTACGATTTGATGCCCCATTTAGGGTGTTGTGAAACCCTACCTCAAATGGGCGGGTTGTACCTTTCGGGTGGGGAACAAATGGGTAAAAATCCGCCTGGGTCAGCTCCGCTGAAAGTCCCGCGCCAGCTTCTCCTCGGCCAACACGATCATGGCGGGGCGTCCGTGAGGACAGGTATGCGGCAAAGCGGTCAGTTCCAGCGCCCGCACCAGTTCCCGCATCTCTTCCCCATTGAGCGCCTTGCCGGCGCGTACCGCGCCGTGACAGGCCAGCGTCGCGGTGACGTGCTCCAGCCAGTCTGCCTGATCCCCCGCGGTGACCTGGTCCAGGGTGGCGCGCAGCGCCTCTGCCCAGTCTTTGCCGCGGAGCACCGCCGGTACCGCGCGTACCAAGTAACTGCGTTCGCCGAAGAGCTCCAGGTTGAAGCCAAATGCGGCCATCGAATCCTGGTGTTCCGTCAGCCGGGCGTCCTCGGCGGGAGAGAGTTCCAGCGTCACCGGCTCCAGCAGGCCCTGCACCTCGACGCCGCGGTCCGCCCGCGCCGCGCTGATCTGCTCAAAAAGAATGCGTTCGTGGGCAGCGTGCTGGTCGATGATATAGAGTCCATCCGGACCCTCGGCGACAACGTAGGTGAGCAGCACCTGGCCGACCACGCGTAGTGCCGGTAATGCCGCCCGCGGCGTCACCCCGAGCGGCGTCAGGTTGGGCGCTTCCAGCGGTCCCAGCGGGCCCAGTGGTAAGCGCGGCGGTGGTGAATCCGGCACCCGTGCCGCTGCCGGGTTGAATGAAAGCGTGGCCGTCGCCGCGGTATAAGAGGTCGAGGTCTCCCCGACGCGGTGTACCGGCATCTCCTCAACCAGCGTCTGGCGTACCGCGCGCTGCACCGCGCTGAAGACGGCGCCTTCGTCACGGAACTTGACCTCGGTCTTGGTGGGATGGATGTTGACGTCAACCTCGGCGGGGTCAATGCTGACGTTGAGCACCGCCACCGGGTAGCGCCCTTCGTGCATCAGTCCATGGAAGGCCTGAGTCACCGCCCTCGAGAGGGCCACGCTAGTAATCCAGCGCTGGTTGACGTAGAGAAATATCTGGGCGCGGTTGGCGCGTGATATCTGCGGCGTGCTGATAAGGCCGCTGACGCGGATTCCCGGTGACTCGCCGTTCACCGCGATCAGTTCACCTGCGGTTTGGGCGCCAAAGACATCGGTGGCCGCGTCCCGTAATTCGCCGCCGCCGGTGCGCAAACTGACGCGGTCCTCGATGCGGAGCAGGAAACGCACCTCTGGGTAGGCCAGGGCATAGGCGCTGACCACCGCCGAAACACGGCTGTTCTCAGTGGCGGTGGACTTCAGGAACTTCAGCCGGGCCGGTACCTGCCGGAAAAGGTGGCTGACGTTGACGGTGGTGCCCGGCGCGCGGGCCGCAGCCTGGGCTCTTGGCGCGCCTTCCTGAAAATCGATGCGGGTGCCGGCCGCGGCGCCGTGGGCCAGTGTCGTCAGTTCAACGTCGCTGACCGCCGCGATCGAGGGCAGCGCCTCACCACGGAAACCGAGCGTGGTCACCGAGAGCAGGTCATCAGTCCGGGTGATCTTCGAGGTGGCATGTCTGGTGAAAGCCAGCGCCGCTTCCGCCGCGGGGATGCCGCCGCCGTCGTCACTGACCTGTATCTGGGTAACGCCGCCGCCGCGCGCCGTGACCTGGATCTGCCTGGCCCCGGC
>CAZPSW010000030.1:0-11513 GCA_964589255.1 uncultured Dehalococcoidales bacterium | reverse complement strand
GCCGTCGGCGGACCGATGACGATGGTCAGCAACGTCGGCGAATTCACCGCCAGTGTCTGTGTATCGGTAAAGGTGCCGTCATAGGTTGAAATCGAAGCCGTGATGGCGCTGGTGCCAATGCCCACTGAGGTCGCGGAACCGCTGCCGTTGACAGTGGCGACGCCGGGCGTCCCGGATGTCCAGTTGGCGGAGGAGGTGAAGGCCATCTGCGAGTCGTCAGTATAAGTCGCGGTGGCGACAAAGCTCTTCTTCAGACCCAGCGCCACCGACGGATTGAGCGGCGTCACTTTGAGGCTGGCGAAGCGCGGCGCCGCCACCGTCAGCGCGGTGCTGCCGATGGTTGAGCCCAGCGTTGCGGTGATGGTGGCACTGCCCATCGCCAGGGTGGTGGCGAGACCGCTACTGGCGTCAATGGTGGCCTTGGTGACATCGGAGCTGGCCCAGGTAACCTGGTCAGTGATGACCAGGGTGCTGGCGTCAGAGAGCGTCGCGGTGGCCACAAATTGCTGCGTCCGGCCGGCCGCCACACCGGGACTGGCCGGGGTGATCGTGATCGCCGTCATGGTGGCCGCCGACACCGTCAGTACCTGGGTGCCGGTGACCGAACCCCAGGTGGCGGTGATGGTGGTGGTACCGGTAGCCACCGGCGTCGCCAGACCCGTATTCAAACCGATGGTGGCATTACCGGTATTGCTGCTGGTCCAGTTCACGGACGTGGTAATAACCGCCGTGGTGCCGTCAGTGTAGGTACCAGTGGCGGTGAACTGATGCGTGTTCCCCAGTGGCGTGGTGGGATTCGTCGGGGAGACCGCGATACTGCTCAGCGCCTTCGCGGTGACGGTCAGCGTGGCGTTGTTGCTGGAGACCGACCCGGAGGTGGCGGAGATCAGTGACGTGCCCATAGACTGGCTGGTGGCCACGCCGGTGGAGGCGTTGATCAACGCCACACCGGTGTTGGAACTGGCCCACGTCACGTTACCCGTATTGGTCACCACGCGCTGCTCGTTGTCGGTGTAATTGGCGGTGGCCACAAAAGCTTGCGTACTGCCCCTGGCCACGGCCGCCGTGGTCGGCGTCACCGCGATAGTGAGTATGGTGGGCGAACCGACCGTTATCGTGGCGGTGTCGTTAAGGGAGCCGTTATAGGTGGAAATGGAACCCGTGATAACACTGCTGCCGATGCCCACCGCGGTGGCCAGGCCGGTGGTCGCGTTGATGGTGGCGTTACCCGGCGTACCCGAGGTCCAGTTCGCCGCGGTGGTTCCGGTGGTCGGAAAGACCTGCGTACTGCCGTCACTAAGCGTGGCGGTGGCGGTGAACTGCTCTGTTGCGCCGAGTGCTGTGGTCGGGCTGGCAGGGGTTACCGCCAGACTGACGTAGCGCGGCGATATTACCGTCATCGCGGTGCCATTAGAGCTGCTGCTGATACTGGCGTTGATGCTGACCGAACCCAGCCCTACCGCGGTGACGTTGCCGCTGGCGCTGACCGTGGCCACCGCGGTGTTGTTACTGCTCCAGGTGACTTTGTCCGTCATGTTGGCGGTGGCGGCATCAGAAAGCGTGACGATGGCGCTGTACTGCCGCGTATCACCCTTGTTAATGGTAATGCCCGGCGGGGTTACGTTAATTCCGATCACGGCCGCTGCTGAAATCGTCAGTGACTGGGTACCGAGGGTGCCGCTCTGGTTGGCGGTGATGGTGGTGCTACCGGCCTGGACCGGTGCCGCCAGACCCGTATTCAAACCGATGGTGGCATTACCGGTATTGCTGCTGGTCCAGTTAACGGAAGTGGTGATCACCGCGGTGGTACCGTTACTGTAAGTACCGGTGGCCACGAATTGCTGGTCATTCCCCATCAGCACCGTCGGGTTCGGTGGGGTGACCGCAATAGAGCTCAGTGTCGGCGCGCTGGCGGTGAGCAGCGCGTTGTTGCTGTCGGTGCCACTCAAGTTGGCGGAGATCAGCGTAATGCCCTGTACCAGGGTGGTGGCGACACCGGTGCTGGCGATGGTGGCCACCGTGGTGCTGGAACTGGCCCAGGTGACGTTAGTCGTGATAGTGCGCTGCTTGTTGTCAGTGTAATTGCCGGTGGCGGTGAACGCCTGAGTAAGGCCCGCGGCCACGGTCGGCGTGATCGGCGCCACCTCGATGCTGAGCAGGTTCGGTGAACCCACCGTCAGCGTCTGGGTACCGGTAATGACGCCATCATACGTCGTCAGTGAGGCGTTAATGCTGCTTGTACCAATACCCACCGCAGTGGCCAGGCCGGTGGTCGCGTTGATGGTGGCGTTACCCGGCGTACCCGAGGTCCAGTTCGCGCTGCTGGTGTAGCTCGTTTCTGTGCCGTCGCCGAAGGTCACCGTGGCGGTGAACTGCTGCGTCAGCCCGAGCGCGATTGACGGGCTCGTCGGCGCTACCGCCACGCTAACGAAGCGCGGCGGTGCCACCGTGACGGTGGCGGTGCCGCTCTTGCCGCCAATGCTGGCGGTGATGGTCGCCGTACCGAGCCCCGGCGATGTGACGTTGCCGGTGCTGCTGACCGTCGCCACATCGGTGGTGTCACTGTACCAGGTCGCGGTGGTGGTGACGTTGGCGGTGACGCCGGAAGAATAGGTGGCGACTGCGGAATACTGGCGGGAGTCACCCTTGCGGATGGTGGCCCCTGAGGGAGTCACCGCGACCGATGTCACCGTATCGGTGGCCACGGTGGAAGCATAGGCAATGGGGAAGGTAGTACCCAGGCCGAGATCCAGAATTCCCTGGGTGGTGACGGTATCCAGACCGCGCGAGTGCCAGACCTGGTAGGTGCGGGAACTCGTATTGTAGATCACGTGCGGGAATCCGACGCTACCCCATAAACCGGTGGTGTTGCCGGAGATGGTACTGGCGTTTTGCAGCGTCCAGCTGGTGCCGTTGCTGGAGGTAGAGTAGGAGATGGCGGTCTTCGTACTCAGGAAAGAGTCACGAACCCGTGTAAAATTAGAGCTGCTGTCGATCATGCTCACGGTACTCGCCAGGAATTGGGTGATATTCGACGCCTTGAGCAGCGTCCACAACTGGTTAACGGGCAGGTTGGCGAGGAAATTGATGGTGTCCAGCAAGGCCGCCCCGGTGATGTTCGAGGAGCCGCGCTGGTAAAACATTTCGTATCCGGCGGTTTGTTTCAGCACGCTGGGATTTGCAACGCTGTCAAACAGATTGGTGGTATCACCGGTGATGGAAACGGTATCGTTGACCCAGGCGGTGCCGTTGATGGAGGTGGCGTGACGTATCCGAGTACGCACGCCATCGAGGATATCCCATTCCATGACACCGTCGGAGACCAGGTCATCGAGGTTGCCCAGGTGAGTGGTCAACCCACCTTGCGTTTGACCGTACTTTAACTCCGTGTACCAGATTTCATATTCCGTGGCGGAGATACGAACCACCGACGGGCTGAATACCGGCAACGAAACCGATCCCGTGATCCTGCTGATGACGCTGCCGTCGACCTTGGTCCAGTCCTGTCCGTCCGTTGAGGTGGCGTAGGCGATCACGGTGGCGCCGTAGTTGGCTAGGTTGTTCACCGCCGTCGATTTTGACGTGACGTTACCGCCGAGGTTGTTCAATAATTTCCAGACGTCATTCTGGTCCACGATTTGAGTGCTGCGCGCGTACCACATCTGGTAGTTGTTGCCGGTTTTAACCACGTGAGGGGTTGCGGCAAAATCAATCGCCCCACCCAATCCGTTTGAAAGTACCTCGTCGTTTACCACCGTCCAGCTTTGGCCATCGGTGGAGGTGGCGTAGCCAATGACCGGATTGAGCGTATTCAGGAACGTGTACGCGTCCGCGGCATCAATATCCGGTAATTCGGCCCATAAGGCGACCACATCCCGGTCGATGATGGCGCTCACGAGATCATCAGTTAATACACCCCTGATATTGGTAAGCAGTGTCCTTAAATTGGTGAACCCCTTGATGTGCGTGTACCACATTTCATATGAGGTGCTGCTGTTCTTGATTATTGTAGCGTCGATGACCCCGGGCTCGGAGGGCGTCATGGAAGTGCCGGTACTGGCGGCGGGTGTCCCCCAGGAACTGACCGGAGACGGTAGCACGGCGCCAAAAAGCGTGAACGCCATTATCGCGGCCAGTAAAATGGACGCCAGTCTACCCCATCTGTTTTCATAGAAAGAAATCAAATTCGCCCCCCAATACGCACCGCTGTCTTTACCGTAACCGGAGTACTCCTACGGTTTAAACCGAACTCCGACATTCAAGATTGCCCACAGAAATTACCCGCCCCTAAAATTGTCGTGACTCCCGGTGTCGCGGCTACGGTACTGACGCTCGAGGGGCCATCGAAAGGCCGCGGTAGTTACAGCTAGCCACATTGTAGTCACAATAAACAACAGACTAGCATCACGAGTCCGCATTGTCAAGTGATTTCCGAATCTAAATTGACGGCTCGAGACCCTGGTTCCCCGGCCTTTCGCACTGCCTCAGGCGGAGACGGCGGGCCAACCCCACCCCGGGCACCGCACCAGTTGACTGACACAAAAGCCGGCCAGGGGTTATAATATAGCACGATGAACGCCTTTTCAAGTACCGATCCGGTGTTGCTCGGCAGCCTGGCTGGCCTGGGCCTCTTTTTTGGACTCTGCACCGTGCTGGGTATCGTCCTCATCTTCCGCCGCCCGGCGAAACAACCGGGGAACGCCGCTTCGCCGGGTGAACCGGACGCCGGGGTTGAGACGCCCGCCCCGGCGATACTCGACAGGACGTCCGGTTATTCCGGGCAGCTACGCGGCGCGCTTTCGGTGCTGATCGCGGGCGTGCTGATACTGGCCATCGGTCTGCCCGTCGCGCTGGTGATACTGCCGCAAACATTACTCCCGGCCAAGGTGGCGCCGCCAGATGACATTCCCCAGGCATCGCCGGTTCCTTCGCCACCGCCGGAGGCAACGACGCCTGATCCCGAAAAACCGCCGGAAACCACGGTACCGGTAGCGGGAAAACCCTCGGCGCCGGACCCGGAGCAACCGGCACCGGACCCCATACCGGGCCTGGAACCCCCGCCGCCCACCAGCCCCCCCGAACCCCCGCCGAGCAACGTGTTGCTGCAGAACCTGACCTTCACCCCGGACCCGGAATCCGGTTACAACTGGTTCAAGATCTCGGTCAACCTGGTAAATCCCGGTGAAAACCCGGAAACCGTGGTGCTGCATTCGAAGGTTGCGGACCGGCTGGTGACACCGCATACCATGGTGGTAGCGGCGGGCGAAAATAAGACCCATTCCCTGGAACAGTTATCGCGGGAACTGGGTTTTCTGGCGGTACTGTACGAGAAAGGGATCATCGCCGGAAACCGTCAGAAGGTGACCGTCAACAACCTCACCGAAACGCTGACCTTCGGGCCCCCGGCCCGCCTGAAACAGTCCGAAACGGACAAAATGGAGACACTGGACTGGGAGACGCTGGAAAGCAGCCTGGCGCTGCTCAGCGTGACGAATATTCCCGAAACGCCGGCGGTATACGTCTACCGTTGGGAAATCACGCTGCGCGGCAACGAACCGCCGGCGCGAGTATTCAGGATCACGATCAAACTCTTTGACAATGACGGCGACATGCTGACGGAATCCGTCATTGAGGACAACGAACTGGAGGTCTGGGAGACACGCAGCCTGCGCGGCGTGATCACCCTGACCGAGGAGCAGGTAAACAAACTCGCCAGCCACCGTATTGAGGCGCTCTGTACCGCGGGGTGCGGCGAGGATCCGTAGCTGCGTCGCGTAACGGCGGCGCGCTTTGACATAATAACGCGGCATTGCTACCATAGTCTGAGGCACTTTATGGGGTCAGCATGACGGAAATCCTGGAAACCATCAACCAGCCGGCAGACCTGAAACATTTGTCGGCGGTACAGTTGCACAAACTGACCGCCGAGATACGCCGTAAGCTGATCACGGTGGTCAACGCCAACGGCGGCCACCTGGCCTCTAACCTTGGCGTGGTGGAACTGACGTTGGCACTGCACCGCGTCTTTGACAGTCCCCGGGACAAGATCATCTGGGACGTTGGTCACCAGAGCTACGTGCACAAGTTGCTCACCGGGCGCCGCGCTAGCTTTGAAACGCTGCGCCAGTACGGTGGCGTTTCCGGTTATACCAGCCGTGACGAGAGCGTGCACGATGTATTCGGTGCCGGCCACGCCAGCACCTCGGTCTCCGCGGCGCTGGGCATGGCCCGGGCGCGTGATATCCACGGTGAAGATTATCACGTGGTGGCCGTCATCGGTGACGGCGCCATCACCGGCGGCATGGCCATCGAAGCGATCAACCACGCCGGTCATCTGGGCACTCGCATAATCGTGATCCTGAACGATAACGGCATGTCGATCTCACCCACCGTGGGGGCACTGGCCCGTTTCCTGGAGCGCGTGCGTTTTGACCGGTATTACCGCCGCGCCAAGATCACCGGGCACAGCGTCATCTCCCGCCTGCCGATGGGTAATCGCGTCTGGCGCTGGCTGATGTTCGCGCAGGACCGCTTCAAGCGCCTGGTGCTGCCGAATATCTTCTGGGAAAGCCTGGGCATGACATACCTGGGGCCGGTCGACGGTCACAATCTACATGATTTGGAGCGCACCCTGCGCACGGCGCGGGACAACGCCCGCAAGCCGATGCTGGTACACGTGGTCACCACCAAGGGCAAAGGCTACCGGCCTGCCGAATCGGACGCCGTATATTTCCATGGCCTGGCGCCGCCGAAGGCGGATACGCCATCCGTACCGACCTATAGCGAGGTTTTCGCCCGCACGCTGCTGAAGCTGGCGCGGCAGGACCCCAGGATCGTGGCCATCACCCCGGCCATGCCCGAAGGCAGCGCCCTGAACATCTTCGAGAAGGAATTTCCCGACCGTCTCTACGACGTCGGCATCTGCGAACAACATTCGGTCACCTTTGCCGCCGGCCTGGCGTTACAGGGCCTGGTGCCGGTGGTGGCGATCTACTCCACCTTTTTACAACGCGCCTTTGACCAGATCATCCACGATGTCTGCCTGCAAAACATCCCGGTGGTCTTCGCCATTGACCGGGCCGGTATCGTCGGTGACGACGGCAAGACGCACCAGGGCGCTTTCGATCTGTCCTATCTCTCACTGGTGCCGAACCTGGTGGTGGCTGCCCCCGCGGATGAGAACGAGTTGCAGCATTTGCTTTACACCGCGGTCAAGCTGGGCCGTCCCATGGCGGTGCGCTACCCGCGCAGCGCCGGGCTGGGCGCCAGCCTGGACAAGGAACTCCATGAAATACCACTGGGCAGTGCCGCATTACTGCGTCAGGGCGAAGACGCGCTGATACTGGCCATCGGTAACCGGGTGGCACCGTCCCTGGAGGCCGCCACCGTACTGGAGGCGCAGGGTATCCGTGCGGCGGTGGTCAACGCGCGTTACGCCAAGCCACTGGACACGGATTTGATCCTTGACCTGGCCGGACGCCTGAAATGCGTCATCACGGTGGAAGAGAACGTGCTGCGCGGCGGCTTCGGCAGCCAGGTGGCTTCATTGCTGCAAAGCGCCAGCCTGCGCGATGTCGGCCTGCACAGCCTGGGCATCGCCGATGAATTTGTGGAGGCGGGACCGCAGGACCGGCTACGCGCCAAGTACGGTCTTGACGCCGCGGGCATCGCCGCGGCGATCAGCGAATTCGTGGCGCAGCACTGTAAGGACCCTCTGACGCCACAGCTCTAGGAGGCCGCATGCGCATCCCCCTGATCGCCGGAAACTGGAAGATGAATACCACCCTCGACGAGGCCGTCACGCTGGCGACTGAAATCCGGCCCCGGGTGGCCGACGTCAGCGGCGTAGAAATGCTGGCCTGTCCCCCTTTTATCTCACTGGCCGCGGTGCGTGACGTACTCTGGGGCTCGAACGTGATGCTGGGCGCGCAGAACCTGCACCAGGAAGACAAGGGCGCCTATACCGGTGAAATCTCCGGCCCCATGCTGGTGAGCCTGGTGGACTACGTCATCATCGGCCATTCGGAGCGGCGCCAGTACTACGGCGAGGACGGCGCCCTGGTCAATGCCAAGATTCTGGCCACGCAACGCGCGGGATTGAAACCGATCCTCTGCATCGGCGAGAGCCTGGCCCAGAACCAGGCCAGAGAGACGGAAAACGTGCTGCGCGGGCAACTCCGCGAGGCGCTGCATGGCGTCCCCGGTGATGGGCTCACCATCGCCTACGAACCGGTCTGGGCCATCGGCACCGGCCTGGCCGCCACCAGTGAGCAGGCCAACCAGAGCATCGGTTTCATCCGTGGCCAGGTAGCGGAGCTTTACGACGCCGCGACGGCAGACGCGATGCGCATCCTTTACGGCGGCAGCATGAACACCGGCAACGCCGCAGCCCTGCTCGCGGAACCGGAGATCGACGGTGGTCTCATCGGCGGCGCCTGCCTCAAGGCGGAGAACTTCTCAAAGATCGCGCACACCGCCGCTGCCGCCTAAACCGTGAGGCGTCTGGTGGCCATCGTCGGGCCCACCGCGGCGGGAAAGTCCGCGCTGGCGCTCAAGCTCGCGACAGCATTCAACGGCGAGATCGTCAGCGCCGACAGCCGCCAGCTCTACCGTGGCCTGGACATCGGCACCGCCAAACCGAGACTCGAAGACCTGAAAAGCGTGCCGCACCACCTGATCGATGTGGCCCCCCCGGACGCCGAATTCAACCTCGCTTTTTACCAGCGTCAGGCGAACCAGGTAATTACAGATATCTTCGCGCGGGGGCAGGTCCCATTCCTGGTGGGTGGCAGCGGGCAGTACGTCTGGGCGCTGCTGGAGGGCTGGCGCATCCCGACGGCGGTCCCCAATATCGCCTACCGGGAGGAATTGGGGGCGCTGGCGGCTAGGGACCCAGAATCGCTTTACCAGCAGCTGCTGGCGGTAGACCCCGATGCCGCGGCACACATCGACGCACGCAACCTGCGCCGCGTCATCCGCGCCCTGGAGGTGCAGCGCGGCACCGGCAGCCCTTTCAGCCAGCAATTGGACCGGGTGCCGCCACCCTTTGAGTTTTTCATCGTCGGGTTGACGCTGCCCCGCGCCGAGCTATATTCTCGTATCGATCGGCGCGTTGAGGCCATGCTGGAGGCCGGCCTGGTGGCCGAGGTGCGTGATTTGCTGCTGCGTTACGACGCCGCGCTCCCGGCGATGTCCTCCATCGGCTACCGCGAGATCGCCGCTTACCTGCGCGCGGAAATCACCATCACGGAGGCGACGCGCCGCATCCAGACGGGCAGCCACCGCTACGCGCGGCAGCAATACAACTGGTTCCGCTTGAAAGACGAACGTATAAACTGGTTTAATGGTAACTGCGCCTGGCCCGAAATTCGGGCCCGCGTGGGGGAATTCCTGGGACAGAATAAGGCATGAACTTCACCAAGATGCAGGCCACTGGCAATGATTTCATCCTGGTCACCGGGGACGGGGACAGGTCGGACTTTGCGCGGCGCACCTGTGACCGCCACTTCGGCATCGGGGCGGACGGCGTAATCACGGTCACCGCGGTGGGCCCCGGCGTGATCAATATGCGCATCTTTAACGCCGACGGCTCGGAAGCTGAAGCCTGCGGTAACGGCCTGCGCTGCGCCGCGCGCTACGCGGTGGCGCAAGGACTGGTGGCGGCCGGTAGTGATGAGCTTGAAATCGTGACCTCGGTAGGGCGACGGCATGTTGACATAACGTATGTTGAGGACCAGGTCGGGAACCTCCGGGTCAGCCTGGGAAAACCGATCTTCCGCGCTGCCGATATTCCGGTGCTGGTGGATACTGCCGACGAGCCGGTGCAGGGTTATGCGGTGACGGTAGGGGAGCGCCAGTACGTGATGAGTTTTGTTTCCATGGGCAACCCCCATGCCATCCTCTACAGTGACCGGCCGGTGGCGGAATTCCCGCTGGCGGCAGTGGGGCCGTTGGTGGAACACCACGCCATCTTTCCACGGCGTACCAACTTTGAAGTCGTCCGCCGCCTGGCCCCGGACCACCTGGAGCAGCGCACCTGGGAGCGCGGCGTCGGGGAGACCCTGGCCTGCGGTTCCGGCGCCTGTGCCGCCGTCGTCTCGGCGCGGTTACATGGCCTTATCCGGGATACCGTGACGGTGTCTCTATTAGGTGGTGACGTGACGGTGAGCTGGGACGGTCAGGGCGAGGTATTTCTCAGTGGCCCCGCCGAAAATATCTTCAGCGGTAGCTGGTAAATTGGGTCAAAGGGGTGATGCCTTCCGGGGGTTCAAGGGGCTGCGCCCCTTATAATTAATTTCCCCTTCCCTGGGGACGGGGTTCAACTAAAGAAATCGTTATAAAACCGGCGGCGTCTGGCTGGACGCATAGTTAGCAACAGGGCGAAGCCCACGGGGGCGCCGCCCCTGATAAAATATCACAGCACGGGGATTACAAAATGAAATTGTCACAGCGTATCGCCAACCTGCCGCCTTATCTCTTTGTGGAGATCAGCCGCAAGATCGCGGCGCGCCGGGCACGCGACGAAGAGGTCATCAGCTTTGCTATCGGCGACCCGGATCTGCCGACCCCGAAGCACATCCTGGACCGCCTCTGCGCTGCCGCCCAGGACCCGGCGAACCACCGCTACCCAGAAACGGAAGGCCTGCCGGAATTTCGCCGCGCGGTGGCCGTCTGGTACCGGCAGCGCTTTGAGGTTGAACTGGATCCGGATACCGAGGTCGTCTCGCTGCTCGGTTCCAAGGAGGGCATTGCCCACATCGCCAGTTGCATCATTGACCCTGGGGACGTGGCCCTGGTGCCGGACCCTTATTACCCGGTCTATCCGGTTGGGACTGAACTCGCCGGTGGCACCGTACACTATTTGCCCTTGACCCCAGAAAGCGGCTATCTGCCGGACTTTGAGACGATTCCGGCGGCGGTACTGAAAAAGGCGCGCCTGCTCTGGCTGAACTACCCCAATAATCCCACCGGGGCGGTGGCGGACCTGGGCTTTTACACCCGGGCCGCCGCCTTCGCGAAAAAGCATGACATCTGGGTGCTCCATGACGGGCCTTATTCCGAAGTGGCCTATGACGGCTACCGCCCGGTCAGCTTTCTCCAGGCGCCGGGGGCGCGCGAGGTCGGCATTGAGTTCCACTCACTCTCCAAGAGCTATAACATGACCGGCTGGCGCATCGGCATGGCGGTGGGTAACGCAGACCTGATAGAGGCGCTCAGGCGCGTCAAGTCCAACCTTGATTCCGGCGTCGCGCAGGCGGTGCAGCAGGCGGCCATCGCCGCGCTCGAGGGCCCGCAGGACTGCATCCGGGAGCACAACGAGATTTACCAGCGCCGCCGTGACCGGCTGGTGCCGGTGTTGCGTCAAATGGGGCTAAAGGTAGAGCCGCCTAAAGCCAGCCTCTACATCTGGGCGAAGATACCCCAGGGCAACACCTCCAAGAGTTATGCGGAACGGCTGCTGGAGGAGACCGGTGTGGTGGTGACGCCGGGCAACGGTTACGGGCAGCAGGGCG
>CAZPSW010000029.1:4145-11873 GCA_964589255.1 uncultured Dehalococcoidales bacterium | reverse complement strand
GGACCGCGCGGCGCCTGCGATTGCCGAGCCAGTCGTGGTCCGCCAAGGCGAAACCGGCACCCAGCGGCGGGCCGTCTCCGAAGGCGGTCAGCGCCGTCACCCCGGAGAGCGCCTAAATGGTGGCGCCGTAAGCGGCCGCGTCTCGCCAGGGGCCATCGTGACCGGCGCCGGAAAGACTCACTAATATGATATCAGGCTTCACCTTTTTCAGTTCTGGATAGGTCATGCCCCAGTTTTCCAGCACCCGGGGGGTGAAGTTTTCCAGCACCACGTCACATTTATGCAGCAGTCGCATCGCCAGGGCGCGCCCCTCCGGACGGCCCATGTTCAGCGTGATGCTGCGCTTGTTGCGGTTCCAGGTGCGGAAATAGCCCTGCTCGTTCTCCACGCCCGGCATCACATGCCGCGTCTGCACCTTAATCACCTCGGCGCCGAAATCACCGAGCAGGCGCGTGGCGTAAGGCCCGGCCAGTACCCTGGTGAAATCCAGCACGCGCACCCCGGCCAGGATGCCACCGCTGATGCTGCCCCCGGTCCGGATTGGCTTTCGCGGCGGCCATATTTTGGCCGGGTCCGCCAGACGCCGGTTATGCTCACCCAAATACGGCGCGCGGCGTGACGCCAGTTTGATGCTGGAAAAATGCGCCGGGGGGCCGGGGTAGACGATGGGGCCAAGTTCGTCATCACTTAGCTTCACCCAGAAGCCCCGGGCCTCAAGCTGGGGGCTCCGCGTCACCATCTCCGGGGTGGCCACCACCGCCCACGGCAGGCGCATCGCGCGCCCCAGTGCGAAGAGTTCACTGGCGTCGTGTTTCACGGTGTATTTACTGATCTTCGTCAGCGCCGCGGCGTCAAGGTCACCCCGGACGCCGTCCGCCACCATCAGTTCCAGCAGCGTCTCAGGCTCCAGGTTGGGGGAGATCAACATGTCCCCGTCACGGCAGGGCGACACCGCGAAGGTACCGTTCCAGTGGTGACTGCCGTGACGCCCCGGCACCACGCCCGGTGACTGGTATAGGTAGCGCGGCAGCACGTGGTCCAGCGCCGTGCAGACGGCCTCCTGGAGCGAAACGTCAAGGTATTGCCCCAGCCCGGTGACGGCGCGCGCACGCAGGGCCAGCATCACCCCGATGGCGGCGTCGAGGGCCGCCAGTTGGGAGGCCTGCTCCCCGTAGGGCTTGAGTGGCCTTTGCGGCAGGCCGCAAACGGACATCGCGCCGCCGCTGGCGGCGGCCACCAGGTCACCGCTGCGGTAGTCCCGCCGCGGGCCGTTCTGCCCGAATCCGGTAACGGCGGCGTAGACCAGGCCCGGATTTATTTTTTGCAGCGCGTCGTAACCCAGGCCAAGTTTATCGAGGTAACCCGGCCTGAAGGTCTCCACCAGCACGTCGGCCCCGGCGGCCAATTTCAATACCATATCGCGGCCTTCCGAAGTCTCGATGTCCAGGATGACGCCGCTCTTATTTTGCTGGTGGTAGCGGAACCAGAGGCTTCGCTCCGGACCGGGGACGTCCCCCAAGAACGGACCGCGCCGCCGCGCCGGGTCGCCACCGGGCGGTTCCACCTTGATCACGTCAGCGCCGAGGTCAGCCAGCCGCCGCGCCAGCAGCGCCGCGGTGGCGTCAGCGAAATCGATAACCCTGATTCCGGCCAGCGGTGAGGCCTCTGGCATGGCTCCCTCGCGGGGTGGCGTATTTTCCGGCTCGGGGGTGGGCTAGCGGCTCAGTGCCAGCATGCGGTCCACCGCGCGCCGCGCCTTCAGGCGGACATCCTCGGGCACGGTCACCACCGGTGCCATGTCCTGGAGCGCCCAGAGGACTGTCTCCAGGGTGGTCGCCTT
This sequence comes from uncultured Dehalococcoidales bacterium, assembly GCA_964589255.1. Classification (GTDB taxonomy): domain Bacteria; phylum Chloroflexota; class Dehalococcoidia; order Dehalococcoidales; family SURF-40; genus CAZPSW01. The sequence continues at coordinate 10,033 of CAZPSW010000029.1, read as the reverse complement.
CATATTGGGGCAGACCGCCTGCTCCGAGACCGGAATGAAATACTTTTCGGGATTTTCCCGGCGCAGCCGGTAGATGATGCCGACCTCGGTGCCGACGATGACCTCGCGGGCGGGCGTCTCGCCGGTGTAGCGCAACATGCCGCCGGTGCTCAGCGTGGCGTCCGCCAGCTGGATCACGTCCGGGCGGCACTCCGGATGCACCATCACCACCGCCGCGGGGTATTCCCGCTTCAGGCGCTGGATGTCATCCACGGTGATGCGTGCATGGGTGGGGCAGTAGCCGGGCCAGAAGGTCATCTTCCGGTCCACCTGGGTGGAGATGTAATGCCCCAGGTACTGGTCCGGCACGAAGAGTACCTCGTCGGCGTCAACGCTCTGCACTACCTTGACACCGTTGGAAGAGGTGCAGCAGATGTCTGATTCCGCTTTAACCTCGGCGGTGGAATTGACGTAGCAGACCACCGTCGCGCCGGGCATTTCCGCCTTGCGCTCCCGGAGCCGCGCCGCGGTGATCATGTTCGCCATGGGGCAGCTGGCGTGGGATACCGGCAGCAGCACCGTCTTCTGCGGCACCAGGATGGCGGCCGTCTCGGCCATGAAATCGACGCCGCAGAAGACGATCACGTCCGCCGCCACCTGCGCCGCCTTCTGGGACAGTTCCAGCGAATCCCCGACGAAATCCGCGATGTCCTGTATCTCCCTCAGCTGGTAGTTATGCGCCAGGATGGTGGCGTGGCGCTCCTTCTTCAGCGCCGTTATCTCCGCCGCCAGGTCCGTCACGTCACCCTCCAGGCCTCGGAGTAGACGTTCATGCGCTCCCCGCGTACGAAACCGACCAGGGTGATGCCCAGGCGCTCCGCCAGTTTCACGCTGGCGTCGGTGGGTGCGGAACGGGATATCAGCACCGGTATTTCGCGCCGCCCCGCTTTGATTAATATCTCGGAGGAAACGCGGCCACTGGTGAGCACGGTGCGGCCCGCCACCGGGATGCCCTTGATGAAGCATTCGCCGAAGACCTTATCGACGGCGTTGTGGCGGCCAATATCCTCGTTGAAAACGATATCTCCCTCGGCGTCCCAGGCCGCGGCGCTATGCACGCCGCCGGTTTCCCGGAACAGGGTGGAGCTTTTCTGAAAGTCCTTCATGGCGCGGAAGATGTCCCTGGCGCCAAGACTTACCTTGCGGCTGAACTTGATCTCCTCCATCACGTCCGCGGCGCGGTAGAAGGTGGGCCCAGCGCCACAGCCGCTGGTGATCAGCCGCCGGCTCAGGGAGTCCTGGCTGGGTGCCGGCTCGTTTTCGGTGGTCACGCGCACCACGCCGCGTGGCTCGTCAACGACCACTTTTAAGAGGTTTTCCCGCCGCGTCAGCAGACCTTCCGAGGTCAGAAAACCGACCGCCAGGTAGTCCAGGTGCTGCGGCGTGCAGAGCAGCGTCATCAGTTCCTGCCCGTTCAGGATGATGGTCAGCGGCGCTTCCCGGCTGACGACATCGAGGACCGTTTCGTGCCCGTTCGGGGTGACGCGTTCCACTTGAACGCTGGCGACCTGTTTAGCCATTTGCCGTGGCCACCAGTTCCAGGCTGTCCCCGGCCCTCACCGTACCGCCACGGATGACGCGCGCGAAGATGCCTTCGGTGGGCATGATGCACTTGCCCACCTCCTGGAAGATGGCGCAGCCGACGTGGCATTTCTTACCGATCTGGCTGACCTCAAGCAGGACGCTCTCACCGGCGGTGAGGCGCGTGCCCAGCGGCAGTGTGTGCAGCACCAGCCCCTCCGCGGTCAGGTTTTCGGCGAAGTCCCCAGGGTTCACATCCAGCCCCATGGCGCGCATCTTCTCGATGCTCTCCTGGGCCAGCAGACTGACCTGGCGGTGCCACTCGCTGCTGGCGTGGGCGTCACCCTCCAGGCCGTATTCCTCGATGAATTTGCCGCCCTCCGGCAGTGGCGTCTTGCGTACGCCGGTGGTTTCGGAGGTGGAGACTGCGAGTATCTTTGCCATACCTCTATTATAACCGCAATCCGGCTAATTAACATACAACCGGGTGCAAAAGGTGCCCGGCGGGTTGTTTTTGACGGGGTCAGGGGATAGGGTCACCCTAAAGCAAAAGCGTCTAACGGGGATTGCCCCGGCCTTTCCCTAAAAAGAAGGGGCGGCCCCAACGGGGCCGCCCCAGTGTACCGGAATCAGTCCGCTTAGAGCAGTGAAGGCACGTCCCGCCCGGCGTCGTCGATTTCCTTGAGTTTGGCCTCAATCTCGTCCTGGCGGCGCTGAAACTCAGGAATGATGGCCGCGGAGCGGTTGTAGTATTCTTTGACCTTGTCCAGGCTGGAAATGCCGGAGAGTACCACCGTGACATCCATGAAGCCCCTCTCCCGCGGGTAGTCCCCGTTGCGGATGGTGGCGGTGGGGCAGATGCCGCGCAGGTAGTCTCCCAGTTCCTTGACCAGGTCCATGTTCATCTCCCGCACCGGCGCCGAGAGCAGGTAGAGCGCGCGGTCGGCATCGGCCGCGTTGCAGGAGATGGAGAGTTCACTCATGGCCTCATCCATGGCCTGGATGCCCTTGTGCGTCTCGGTGCTCTTGGTGCGGAAGTCGCGCTTCCTGAGCAGCGGTATGTTGAAGGACTTGACCTGGGAGCGCCCGTAACCGATGGCGGTGAAGCCGCCCAGCGTCTGGATGATGTCACCGGCGTCGAGCAGCTTGGCGCCGATATGTTTCGCTTTCTTTTCCTCACCAGCGCAGAGCAGGTCATAGAACGGCTCCGCCATCAGTTGGTTGATCCGGGTCAGGTTATTGCGCAGGGAGAAATCCTTGCGCACGTAGCGCTGGTTGTCCACCAGGAAGACGGCGTCCGCCACCGCCGAGGCGCTCTTGATGCAGGTGGCGGTGTTGTAAATGGTGCGTTCCTCGGTGGATTCTTCGTGCTCGAAGGGCAGCGCGATGAGGTCATAGACCGGTTTGTCGAGGTAGCGTTCCTTGATGATCTTGGTCATGATGGGCAGTGACCCGGAGCCGGTGCCGCCGCCGGCGCTGGCGATCAGCAGGAAGGCGTCCGATTCGAAGAAACGGGGGTTGGAGCGGATGGCGTCGATGACCTTGTCGGCATCGTCCTTGGCCACCTCGGCACCCAGCTCGTTGATCTTGCCCACGCCGTGACCGCCGGTCTTCCGCCCGCCGATCAGGATACGGTGCTGGTAATCGCCTTTAATGGAGGTCAACCCGGAAAGGTCCGCGGCATCCGTGTTCACGGCGAAAGCACCGGTCACGATCTCGATATGCCGCTGGGACTTCGCCCGGGCATTCATCTTGGCAAACTCGTCGGCAATCCGGCCGCCACATTGGCCAAAACCTATTACCACCAGCTTCATGATCTCACCTCAACCCCAAGATTAGCTGCCTGGTTCGCGTATCGCTACTATTAGGCCACACGCTCGGTCTTTTGTCAACCCGAACCAGTAGCGCTGGATTAACTGTATAACGGTTCGCAGAGCAAAGCGTTAGGACTAATTTTAGCCTCGCTAATGCCACCCTTTGTCTGCCACTATGGTGGCCAGGTGCGCCAGGCGGCAACTGTAACCCCATTCGTTGTCATACCAGGCCAGTACCTTCACCATACTGCCGCCCAGCACCATCGTGGAGAGGCCGTCGAAGAGGGAACTGCAGGAGTCCGCCTTAACGTCGCTGGAGACCAGTGGTTCGTCGGTGAAGGAAAGGATGCCGCCGAGGGCGCCGTTCGAAGCATCAATCACGGCCTGATTCACCTGTGCTGCGGTGACCTCGGTGCCGAGTTCGGCCACCAGGTCCACCACCGAGCCGGTGGCGGTGGGCACGCGGAAGGCCATGCCGTCGATCAGGCCCTTCATCTCCGGCATCACCAGCGCTACCGCCCGCGCGGCGCCGGTGGTGGTGGGGATGATGTTGAGCGCCGCGGCGCGCGCCCGGCGCAGGTCAGAGTGCACCTGGTCCAGTATGCGCTGGTCATTGGTATAGGCGTGGATGGTGGTCATGAAGCCACGCTTGATGCCGAAGTTTTCGTGCAGCACCTTGACCACCGGGGCGATGCAGTTGGTGGTGCAGGAGGCATTGGAAATAACGTGGTGCCGGGCCGGGTCATACTGGTCATCATTGACCCCAATGACAACGGTCAGGTCCTCATTCTTCGCCGGGGCGGAGATGAGCACCTTTTTGGCGCCGCCCTGGCGGTGCGCCACCGCTTTAAGGGCATCGGTGAAGAGCCCGGTGGACTCAATCACGATCTCGGCGCCATGATCGCTCCAGGGGATGCGCCCCGGGTCACGCTCCGCGAGCACCTTGATCTGCCGCCCGTCGACGACGATGGCGTCCTCCGTGGCGCTGACCTCGCCGGGGTAGCGCCCGTAGGTGGTGTCCCACTTCAGAAGGTGCGCGTTGGTGGTGGTATCGGTGAGGTCATTAACGGCCACCACCTCCAGGGTATCCCGGTGGCGGGCCTCGATCGCCCTCAGGGTAAGACGCCCGATGCGCCCGAAACCGTTGATGCCGATTTTGGTGGTCATGGTTACCTCCTCAAGCCGTTTTGATGACGCGGAAAGCTCCGGTGCCGGGATAGACCGCGGCCTCGCCCAACTCCCGCTCGATTTGCAAAAGCCGGTTGTACTTCGCGGTGCGTTCGGAGCGGCAGGGGGCGCCGGTCTTGATCTGCTCACAGCCCAGGCCCACCGCCAGGTCCGCGATGGTGGTGTCCTCAGTCTCGCCGGAACGGTGGCTGACCACCGCCGTCCAGCCCGCCGCATGGGCCGTCTCGATGGCGCGGATCGTCTCCGTCAGGGTGCCGATCTGGTTCGGCTTGATCAATATTGAGTTCGCGGCGCCGCTCTCGATGCCACGGTGTAACCGGGTCACGTTGGTCACCAGGAGGTCATCGCCAACCAGTTGTACCCTGTCCCCGACCTCTTTTACCAGCGCCCGCCAGCCGTCCCAGTCATCCTCCGCCATGCCGTCCTCGATGCTGATGATGGGATAGTCCCTGACCAGGCCCCCGTAATAGGCCACCATTTCCGCGCTGGAAAGGGTGCGGTTTTCCCTGGTGAGCACGTATTTGCCGCCTTCATAAAATTCGCTGGAGGCCGAGTCCAGCGCCAGCCAGCAGTCCGCGCCGGGGCGGTAACCCGCCTTCCCAATGGCTTCGAGGATCGTTTCCAGGGCCTCCCGGTTGGCCAGCCCCGGCGGGGCGTAACCGCCCTCATCGCCGACGTTGGTGTCCAGACCGCGCCCCTGGAGCACGTCTTTCAGGCTCTGGTAGACCTCGGCACCGCAGCGCAACGCCTCGGCGAAGGTGGCGGCCCCGGTGGGCACCACCATGAATTCCTGAAAATCGGTGGAGCCGGAGGCATGTTTGCCCCCGTTCAGGATGTTGAGCATCGGTACCGGCAGCTTCATCGCGGTGTCGTTCCCCAGCGTGCGCCCCAGGGTGCGAAAAAGCGAAACGCCAAGTTCGTTGGCCCGGGCATGGGCCAGTGCCAGTGAGACGGCGAGCACCGCGTTGGCACCCAGGTTGGCCTTGTTATCGGTACCGTCGAGGCCGATCAGAAATTCGTCGACCTCGCGTTGCGAGGTGGCGATCATGCCCCGCAGCGCGGGCGCGATGATGCCGTTGACGTTGGCCACCGCCTGGAGCACGCCGCGGCCACGGTAGCGTGATTTGTCCCCGTCCCGCAGTTCTACCGCTTCGTGAGAACCGGTACTGGTGCCGCTGGGTACCGCCGCCCAGCCACGCGCGCCACTCTCCAGGGTGAGGTTGGCCGCCAGCGTGGGATGGCCACGCGAATCGAGGATTTCCGCGGCGCTGACCTCGCGGATTACCGGCATGATGAGCCCCTCGAGTCGTGTTCCGCGATGGCGGC